>NZ_JACAXD010000049.1:0-5468 GCF_013391485.1 Acinetobacter sp. SwsAc5 | reverse complement strand
AAAGTTGGGTGTATTTCTTCATTGTGTGCTTTCCAATTGCGAGTTGAAAAAGTCTAATGATTCTATGAATACACCTAACTTTTTCAACTAACTACAAATGTGTTGCACTTGGGATTTGAATCTGCGTATTGAAAGATTCGTCAATTGAGCCATATCAGCCAAAGATCAAAATTCGCTAATCTTAGCTTGATGAAAAGAACAGTGCTGCAAAATTGAAGGTTTGGATCAATTTTGCCCAGAAAAACAAAAATGGAAGGAACTATAAAATGAAACAATGGACGCAAGCTTTATTATTCGGTGCAGGCTTGTCTTTAGCCGCCAGTGCAGTGCAGGCTAAGCAAGTGGTCTGTGTATTCGACTTGGTCGGTAAAAACGGTGATGTCTATAACTTAATGCAAGACTATCAATTGGCGGCCAAAAACTGGGGCGCAGAAATTGAGTTACGCGTAGGTCAAAACGAAGGCGTGATTGCAGAAGATTTTAAAGCAGGAAAATGTGATGGTATTAGTGTGACGGGCATGCGTGGTCGTCAATTTAACCATTTTACAGGCTCATTAGATGCAATTGGTGCGATTCCAGATTTAAAACTGGCAGTTAAAGTCATGCAAGGTTTGGCGAGTCCTGCTTTTGCCAAATATATGCGCAATGGTCAGTATGAAGTCGCAGGTGTCATTCCTGTGGGTGATGCCTTTTTGATGGTGAATGACCGCAGTATTAATAGTGTCGCCAAAGCCGCGGGGAAAAAAATTGCTGTTTTAGATTATGACCAAGCGCAAAAAATTATGGTACAGCAAATTGGTGCGCAAGCAGTAAGTGCCGATGTCACCAATTTTGGCAGTAAATTTAACAATGGTCAGGTCGATATTATTGGTGCGCCTGCTGCAGTATTCCGTCCTTTGGAACTACATAAAGGCTTAGGCACTAAAGGCGCGATTGTGAATTATCCAATTTTACAGGTCACGGGCAATATTATTATCCGCCCAGATAAATTCCCTGCAGGTTTTGGGCAAAAATCACGTGAATGGGTGAAAGGGCAGTTACCACGTGCCTTTGGTATTTTAGGCAAAATGAAAGCCGATATTCCTGCAAAATATTGGATGCAAGTGCCTGCAGCAGATCAACCGGGTTATCAAAAAATGATGCGTGAATCGCGGATTGATTTAACTAAACGTGGTGTTTATGACAAACGCATGATGAAATTATTGTGGCAATTCCGCTGTAAAGAAGCGCCAACCAATTTTGAATGTGGCTTGCAGGACGAAAATTACAAATAATTGGAGAATCTTGAGGTAATTACTCAGAATTCACTTTAATTCTGCATCACCGTCCCAATATTGAGTATGCTATACTTGATAAGTGGTCTTTTTGCAGAAAAGACATCTGAATTGTACCTGAGGAAAATCCATCATGAATGCCCAAGCACTTGAGCTCACCGACAACGCTGCTAAAAAAGTTCGCCAATTGCGTGACAGTGAAGGTAATCAAGACTTAATGCTACGTGTATATGTGACAGGTGGCGGTTGTTCAGGATTTTCTTATGGCTTTAACTTTGCGGAAAGCCAAAATGAAGATGATGCAGAATTTGTGAATGGCGATGTAAAAATGCTGGTCGATTCACTCAGCTATCAATATTTAGTTGGCTCGGTAGTGGACTATATTGAAGGCTTGGAAGGTTCGCGTTTTGTGGTACAAAACCCGAATGCAACCACGACTTGTGGTTGTGGTTCTTCATTCTCAATCTAAGTATGATTTAAATATTTTTGAGTATCAGCATCTGAAAAAGTAGATTGATGCACTCAAAATGATCAAAGCCTTTCCTATATAGAAGAGGAAAGGCTTTTTTGTTGCTACTGATCTGGTTTAAAAGTGCATCCTTAAACCAAAGTCATGGTACCTAAAATGCGATCACCTTTAGCCCCTGTGACCGCAGGTAAATTGCCACTTAATTGCTGACAAAAACGCATTGCCAACCAAGCAAAGGCGGTGGCTTCGACCCATGTTGGGTTTAGCCCTAAATCGGCTGTACTTTGTACAGTCCATTGATGTTTGCGCAAACGCCAGCGCAATTGCTCTAGCAAATAAGAATTATAGGCACCACCGCCACAGACATAGACTTCACCTGTATCCATGCCTGAACGATAAATGGCTTTTTTAATCGCGCGGGTGGTGAGCTTTAATAAAGTCGCTTGAATATTTTCAGGATTATCTTCCAGCTCGTCATATTCCACATCATTGCGCCAATCGGCAACCTGTTCATCTAGCCATTCCAAGTTAAAGTCTTCGCGCCCTGTACTTTTGGGTGGTTCTTTAGAGAAAAAAGCATGGGCTTGTAAACGATCTAACAAGCTGCGAATCGGATGTCCATACGCAGCCCAATTGCCATTTTCATCATAAGGTTGTCCTGTGTAACGCTCACACCAAGCATCCATTAAAATATTGGCAGGCCCTGTATCAAAACCCGATACTGCTTCGGGCTGTCCTGCAGGCAACAAACTGACATTGGCAATGCCGCCTAAATTTAAAATTACCCGATGAATACTCGGATGTTGGAATAAGTTTTGATGGAAAGCGGGTACTAACGGTGCGCCTTGTCCGCCTGCAGCCATGTCACGACGACGAAAATCTGAAATTACAGGAATTTGGGTGATTTCGGTGATGATGTTCGGATCACCAATTTGTAAAGTAAAAGCATGTTCAGGACGATGACGAATGGTCTGGCCATGCGAACCAATCGCTTTAATTTGAGATTTATCCAGTTTATTTTTTTCAATCAGGCTGTTAATACCATGTCCAATCATGGTGGCTAAAGCCACATCTGCTTTGCCCATGCGGTCAATTTCATTGTCACCTGGCAAAGTCAGTGCCATGAGTTCGTCACGTAAATCGGGATCAAACGGCAAAGTCAGGGTCGCGTGGAGTTGCAGTGGATCAAAAGAAGCAGCAACAAGATCGACACCATCCATACTTGTGCCCGTCATTACCCCAATATAGATCGCTGTCATGGTTATTCTATAGCCTGCAATATGCTGAAAAAGTGTTAGTATATCGCACAAATTGAATAACTGATGTGTTTGGATTTCGTGATGTCAAATTTCCTGCCGGCTGAAGAACAACTTGCTCTCATTCAACGAGGCACGCATGAAATTATTTCTGAAGAAGATCTTCTAAAGAAATTAAAAGAGAATCGTCCTTTAAAAATTAAGGCGGGGTTTGACCCGACTGCACCTGATTTACACTTGGGGCATACGGTATTAATCAATAAATTAAAAGTATTCCAAGACTTAGGTCACGAAGTATTTTTCTTGATTGGCGATTACACTGCCATGATTGGTGACCCAACAGGTAAAAGTGCTACACGTCCGCCGTTGTCACGTGAAAAAGTCTTGGAAAATGCCAAAACGTATCAGGAACAAGTTTTTAAAATTCTTGATCCAAATAAAACCAAAGTGGTGTTTAACTCTGAATGGTTTGCAACAAAAACTGCAGCAGACTTAATTCAGTTGGCATCGCAGCAAACCGTAGCGCGTATGTTGGAACGTGATGACTTCACCAAGCGTTATAACAACCAGCAACCGATTGCGATTCACGAATTTTTGTATCCGTTGGTACAAGGTTATGACTCGGTGGCATTACAAGCCGATGTAGAATTGGGCGGTACAGACCAGACCTTTAACTTGTTGATGGGACGTACCTTGCAAGGTCGTTATGATCAGGAAGCGCAAGTTTGTATTACTGTGCCAATTCTTGAAGGCTTAGATGGCGTGAATAAAATGTCTAAATCTTTAGGCAATTATATTGGTGTATTTGATGCACCGGGTGCGATGTATCAAAAAGTCTTGTCGATGCCTGATAGTCTGATTGAGCGCTATTTTGAGTTACTCAGCTTCAAGTCGATGGATGAAATTGAAATTTTGCTTAAAGAAATGGCAGAAGGTCGTAATCCGCAAGAAATCAAAAAGATTTTGGCACTCGAATTGGTTGAGCGTTTCCACGGCAGCGAAGCTGCAGCCAATGCGCATAAAGGTGCAGGTAATATCATTACCGAAGGTGAATTACCTGAAGGTACGCCAGAAGTGACGATTTCACGTGCTGAATTTGGTGGTGAATTATTTATTGCTTCTATTGTACGTGCTGCAGGTTTAACCAAAAATGCCGCACAAGCCAAAGATGCTGTTGCACGTGGCGCAGTAAAAGTAGATTGGAATGTGGTTGATGCAGGTTTCTCGGTCAAAGAAAACGCAACATATATTATTCAGGCGGGTAAAAAAGCCATTGCCAAAGTCACATTTACGGACTAGGTCCATTCTAAGTGATTGAAATAAAAGCAGGCTTCGGTCTGCTTTTATTTTCTGTTTGGTATATTAATTATATGAATAAGTAAATTCAAAAAAAACCTTATAAAAACAACACTTAAATTTTGCCAAGTAGCTTGCATTTTTGCTCAGTTATGTATAAGATTTACCCATCTAGACACAGTGTACAAAACAGATCTAGAGGGTACTTATAACTATAGCTCCACAATTTACAAGTCCCTTCCCCAAGGGACTCTTTTTTTCGTATAACTATAATAATGATATATGGATCGCATATAGATTCAACTCCGAGGGAGAGATTTTGGGAGAGATCTCTTTCTTTTTTTTGCCTCTAGTTTTGTTGTGGTTTATATCTAAAGGTAAAATGTAAGATTACTTCTCTTTGTTTTATAAAAATTTTCTTAAAACTTTAAGACCTAAATTCAAAATTCAAAGCTAAAGCTACTTTTATACGGCAAAACCTCTTGTAGGTAGTGCATGTGGATGGCGCGATCTAAACTTGTTGAATAGAGGAGTAGACTCATTCGACTTGAAATCAATAATGTAAATGCTGAACACCAACTTTTAATCAACGGACAAGACCTCCACACTGATATGAAATCAATGATAGGTACGCCGTATGTAGGAATATGATTCTGGATAATGCAAAAGCATTTTTAACTGAGATGTAAAATTTTTTTAGATATCATAAGACAAAAAGAATTGTATACATTGGCAATCGTTGATTACAGCCTGCAAAACTTGACCGATTTGAGCCCATAAAAGTATGGATAAAAAAGCCCTCTTTACTTTGTAGATGTGAGTTTTTATTTAAATTTGATGAAAAAATAGCTAAAAAATTAAAAAACCAAGTATTTTTGTAGAAAAAAAATACATACGTGAAAAATATCCTAATTTGGGGCTTGCAAAGATTTTGAAATCCCCTAGAATGCACACATCCCGACGCGAAACAGCCTACGAACTTAGCTTACAGGGTTGAGTTGTTAGAGGTGTTTTGCGTTAAAATTTCTGCTGACGAGGCAGAAATTAAGATCATTAAGAGATTATGAAGAACAACTTGTGTGGATTTTTACTGATTGATTAATCGAAAATATTTCATTGATTGATTGGTTTAAATTACTCGAAGTTTATTTGAGCGAAATTTAAGTCAGAAAA
>NZ_JACAXD010000048.1:0-5652 GCF_013391485.1 Acinetobacter sp. SwsAc5 | reverse complement strand
TTACAGTTTCATCTGGCGTAATCTGTTCAACTGAACTACCTGCCACTGCACCCGTACCAGTTTTATCTGTCGTCAGTTTCCAGCCAGTATTCGCTATCGCTTTTACTGCATCAAGCTGACCACCATTTACTGCTTCTTTAGATCCTGCCGCAACAAGACCATCTGTTACTCCTGTGATCTTACCTGTCGATGCATCTAGCTTAATGCTGCCTGACTGTACCCCTGTCTTGTCAACAGAAACGACTGTACCTGTACCAGCACTATCCTTAATCGATAAACTGCCCGCATTGCTTAAGGACAAGGTATCTTTCAGGCTGTATTTGTAGGTATTCGTCGCAGAATCATAGGTCGCTGTTGTATTTGTACCATCTGCGAAGTTAACAGTTTCTCCTAGCTGTACATTGTCTGCTGGACTTACACCATTCACTGCAAAATTCAAACCTTTATCTGCCTGAGTCTTCGCATTAGTCGCAGTGTTATTTACCTGCTGAATTGCATCGTGAACCGTATTGGCTCCTGTAACTCCGCCAATATTGGTTGAAGTTAAATTACCAGTTGCATCAATCTGTGTGCTGCTCCCCAATACATTCTTCACATTGTCTTGGGCTGTATATAGCTGACTGCCATTCACCGCATCTGTAGATGTTGAATTGACATCCCCAGCTTTAACATTGGTGATCTTCTGATTGCCTGCATTGATCCCTGTCGCTTTGTCGATAACAATGTTACCAAGAGTCACTTTGTCAACATTAATATTTTTAGCTAAATCATAGTTAATAGTATTATCCGCACTGTGAGTAACAACTAAATTTCCATCAGTATTGCGAAAATCAACTGTTTCACCCAGCTTAACTTTATCTAAATTAGCACCTTGGGCTGAGATACTGAAACCTTTATCAGTTAAAGTTGTATTTAGCTGATTTTGTGCAGAAATCAATTGTTCCTCAGTTGCTGCTCGACCACTATTGTAAGTGCCTGCAGGATTCCAAGTTGTATTGCTTAACCCAGTAACATCATTTGTTGAAGTATTTACCTTCACATTACCGGCTTTTAATCCAGTATCCGTTAAAGTATTGGTACCGACTTTAACTTCATTATTTTTTATGCTCGCAGAGCCTGTTGTCACACTACCATTGCTACCAAGATTTATTGTTTCAGCAAGACGAATATCTAGCTGATTTGTTCCATTGGCAACCACACCTATATTCCCGGTGGCAGCGAGTGTACCTGTTGCACCGCCTTTCACATTGAGCGTTTCACCAAGTTTACGCGATATTTGAGTCCCCGTATCACCAGCAAAGCTTAATGGTTGATTCAATGCGGTATCTAATGCAGTTAAGGCTGCACCTACATTACTGACCGTAGTTTTTGTACCTGTTCCTGCCGGGTTAGTTGTGACGGTATAACTTGGCGCACTAATTGCTCCGGTAGCTTGATTTGCTGAAGCCCCACCACCTAATGCTTGTGCTGTTTTATTCGCTAGATTGGCTAATTCTTCATTGGTTTGGAATAACTGGCTACCATTAATTGCATCAGTACTTGAACCAGATACTCGACCTGCAGCGACATTAATGATTTGACGTTCATTACCTAAACTGCCCACACTCACAGTTGATGTTGGATTTATGCCTGCATAATTATAGGTTTTACCGTTAACAATTGCACTTGCTGTTGGTGTTGCATTACCAGAAATCGATCCACTACCCAAGGCAACTGCATTTGTATGTGTAACTGTTGCACCAGTACCTAAAGCAAAACCATTAGTTGCAGATACATTAGCACCTGTCCCTATAGCATTCGAACTTTCAGCACCAGCTTTAGCCCCATTACCAAATGCATTCGCATTTAAACCTGCTGCATCTGCACTTTTACCTATAGCAGACGCATTGAGACCACTTGCAACGGCACTTGTACCTAACGCAAGCGTATCCTGTCTTAATGCTTCAGCGCCTGTACCAATT
Source organism: Acinetobacter sp. SwsAc5 (assembly GCF_013391485.1). NCBI lineage: Bacteria > Pseudomonadati > Pseudomonadota > Gammaproteobacteria > Moraxellales > Moraxellaceae > Acinetobacter > Acinetobacter sp. SwsAc5. The sequence continues at coordinate 3,691 of NZ_JACAXD010000048.1, read as the reverse complement.
GCACTTGCATCTTGTTCAGATGCTTTTGCACCCTTACCCATAGCATTCGCATTAACTCCTGTTGCTTGCGCATTGGTACCAATTGCGCTGGCATTATCAGCTGCAGCTTTTGCACTATCACCAATCGCATTACTGCTTGTGCTTGTTGCTTCTGCACTTTTACCCATCGCATTGGCATTACCAGCAGTCGCTTTTGCATTATTACCAATTGCATTGGCGCTTGTTCCACTTGCTGTTGCATAGTTACCAATAGCATTAGCACTTACTGCAGTTGCTTTAGCAAAATTACCCAATGCACTCGCATTTTCTTTTGCTGCTAGTGATTCATGGCCAATTGCTGTTCCATTATCGCCCTGTACAATTGCTTTACGTCCAATTGCAATGGCCTGATCAGCATTCTGTACTTCTGAATAACTGCCAATACCCACTGCATAGTCAGAAATACCAGTGGTTCTATCAATTTGAATATTGGTACCTATTGCAATACTTTCCATACCATTACTGCTGGCATTGGTACCCATTGCAATATTGTTTGTACTTTTTGCTAAAGCAGTCTTACCAATCGCAATAGATGCATCACCATTTGCTTGTGTGCTGGTATTACCAATTGCAACACTTTCTTTTGCATTAGTTGCAGCATCAAAACCGATAACGACACTTTTTACACCTGCATTACTTGTTGTGACGCCAGCACCTATTGCTAGCGACTCGTCAGCAGTTGCCCCCATATTATTTTCATTCGCTGGATTTTTACTATTAATGGAGACATGATGTTGTCCATTATCTGCAATAGCTTGATTAAGCTGTGCCAAATTCACAGCATCTGTAGCTTGTGTTCCTGCAGCAACATTCGAAATGCGGCCATCAGCGGCATACGTCACAGTATTGCCAGGTAAAACACTAATTGCACCAGATGACACTGCATTAATTGCACTCGCAACATTTGTATATTGATGAGTCTGGTTTGTTTTTGTATCTGTCAATTCAATAATGTAGCCTGTAAATGCTCCTGTAACTGGATCGACACCTGTTTGTCCACCAATCAAGCTTGCGACATTTTTTTGCGCTTCATACAATTGATTAACATTGACTGCATCTGTAAGATTGGCACCCGCTGCAACATTCGTAATACGACGCTCTTGTCCAGTTTTACCAACAGAAACTATATTATAGCCGCCCGATTTTGTATCAGCTGTCAAATAAGCCGCAGCAGTTGAAGTTCCATTCGCTACACTGGATGCCCCTAGAGCAATATTATTGGTACTAGCTTCCGAGTCACGCCCCAATGCCGTTCCAGAATCGCCTGTCACTTTTGCTTTATAGCCCAGAACAGTTGCATAATCACCGCCAGAAGCTTTGGCCTCATTACCCAGCACGGTCGAACCTGTTGTTGCATCTACACGTGAACCAATCGCTACAGATTCAGCAACTGCGGTTATATTTTTATTCGCATCGCGGCCAATAGCAATATTATCATCACCATTTAAATTGCTTCCTGCATTTACCCCAATCGCAATATTGTCATCTGAGCTGTCATTACCGCTCGCTGACAGGTTGGAACCAGCGCCAACACCTAAAGCAATATTTCGATTGCCAATAACATTTTTGCCGCTATCACGTCCAATAGCAATGTGGTCTGTACGGTCATTCGTTGCACCTTGTGATGTACCCACTCCCGCATTCTGACCGATTGAAATACCAGCTGTTGTATTTGCAAAAGCACCTTGACCCAATGCAACCGCACCATCACGGCCCGCATTAGATGCTCCGCCGGCAGCCAGTGCACCGCTTGCTGCTGCTTGAGCTGCAGCACCAATGGAAATTGCCTGCTCTCCTGAAGCATTACCATTTCGACCTATTGCAATCGCATCCTTTGCAACAGCTTTAGATGAATCACCAAGAGCAACACTAGATTCACCTCTTGCCAAATTAGAAGTACCCAAAGCTATACTATTCTTTCCAAGAGAAAGATTCGCACCGCTGCTTAACAACGCCACTAAGCTAGTAACTTGAGCATTTGTAACCGATACCCCATTAATTTCAGTAATATCTGTTAAATTCGTACCCGCTCCTGTCGTAGTTACAGACATGCCATCTATTGCAGTAATTTTACTATTTGCATCTCTTGTATAAACAGGCTGGCGCGGTGTCCCTGTGGTTGAACCAATTGCTGTACTATTTAAACCAATTGCTGCGGATTGTTTACCAATTGCAACTGCATTTTCTTGATCTGCGCGCGCTTGGTCGCCCATAGCAATTGAACTTGTACCATTTGCAATTGCTTGAGGTCCTATAGCAACCGATTCTAGACCTTTTGACTGTGAATCAACTGCAGCAGAGTTGGTATGGAAATATTTAATACCAACCCCGACTCCTCCAGTTCCTGTTCCAGTATCAACCCCTGTAATATATTCAATAGCTTGCCTTACATTATTAAAAGCTTGTGTACCGCCTTTACCATCACTCACCGTATAAGTTGGATTTTGTAAGGTTCCATTTGCATCTAATTGTGTTCCTAGGACATCCGCAATATTTTTATTGACGGTATAAAGCTGCCCACCATTAACTGCATCCGTACTGCTCGCATTACTGATATTTCCAGCCGCTAATCCAGTAATTTTTTTATCATTGAGATTCGCACCATTATTAAATGTTGCTGATCCATTAACATTCAAAGTACCGCCTACAGTTGTATTTCCTGTAGTTGCTAAAGTACCTGTAATGCTAGTGTTTTTAAGAGCCGTCGTACCATTTGATACAGTTAAACCATTTCCAATCGTTGCTGAGCCTGTCGTCGTAACATTGCTGAGTGTCGTATTACCAACTACATTTAACGTGTTACTAAGTGTCGTTGCACCTGTTACTCCCAAAGTACCGCCTACAGTTGTATTTCCTGTAGTTGCTAAAGTACCTGTAATGCTAGTGTTTTTAAGAGCCGTCGTACCATTTGATACAGTTAAACCATTTCCAATCGTTGCTGAGCCTGTCGTCGTAACATTGCTGAGTGTCGTATTACCAACTACATTTAACGTGTTACTAAGTGTCGTTGCACCTGTTACTCCCAAAGTACCGCCTACAGTTGTATTTCCTGTAGTTGTTAAAGTACCCGCAATATTGGTGTTTTTAAGAGCCGTCGCACCATTTGCTACAGTCAAACCATTTCCAATCGTTGCTGAGCCTGTTGTAGTTAATGTACCTGCATTAACTGAACCGTCCGTATTTAAACCTGCGGTGCTTAATGTCGTATTTGTCCCGACTTTAACTGTACTGGTGGTTTTATCTAATTCAACACTGCCTACCGTAACTTTATTCAGACTTACGTCATCCGTTGTTGCAACTACAAAATCTGTGCCACTAGGTGTAATTGTAATATTATTTCCTGCCAAAACATCAGCATAAACTGGCATCACCGCACTTGACGCAATAGTTATAGCTACTGATACAACTTTCACCGTTTTTGTTTTCGTTTTACTTTTTGCATTTTCCGAAACCGCAACCCATGCCCCTATCGAAGCATTCCAAACTATTCTATAGATCCTATTCATACTTACACCTTTTATATGATAGGACTTACGCATTGACGGATTCAAAAAAGTATTAAAATACTTTATAAAGTATCTGTGATCAGACGAATTAAACATGCTTCTACAGCAACTTGTACATTACCCATTTATATGGGCTTTCTCATGAC
>NZ_JACAXD010000047.1:0-7181 GCF_013391485.1 Acinetobacter sp. SwsAc5 | reverse complement strand
TTTCATGAGTGATTTTGGGATGGGCACAGCACAGGTGGGCGATTAAAAGTGAGCCGAAAGGCGATCAAGACAGAGAAAAACTGTCAGATGTCAGATTCTAAAAGGGTCATGGACATCGGGTACTTGTAAATACATAAGCAAGATTCGTCGGATAGCTTAAGCCTGTAACGGCATCTACAGTAGAACCTGATAGATGCTTTGCTGAAAATTTTGATAGCACGATAACTCTAAAGAGTCTTTAGTCGGCTGTAAGTGGGGTCTTGGAACAACTCCCCATGAAGAGCCAAAGGAAGAGACGAGTGCAACGAGTAAGACTTGAGCGAAAGCGAGAAGTCGGGCATCAGATTGACAATTAAGACTAATACGGGAAGTTCGCTAAGATATTGTTTTTTAAATTTTATTAGTTGGTGACTGTTAAATTAAAATGATGTTTTAGAGGATGGGAGATCAATTGAGTAAAGCGGCTTTTAGGTCGGTAGCATGCATATTCGAGCGAATAAAAACGTAAGCGTATACATGAGTAATGAAAGGTTGAGCCGATTATAGGTTTGATTTAGTGAAAAAAATAGCAGTTGTGGTGACTGCAAGCGGACTGGTAATCCGTGGAAAAATTTTTGTATGTTATGAAATTTAACTGAGAATTAAACAGAAATAGCTCTGTTTAATGGTGTCGGTGCAGATTAATCACATGCATTCATTTTTAAAAATGACGACTAAGCCTGAAAAGGCTTAGTCGTTCATCTTTAAAACGCTCTATTTTGCGTTTTAAGCAACTATAAACACAACCATATGGATTAATACCAAAATTACCTTAACCGAGCTGTAACACTCTATTTTTTACGTTTAAACAGTATTTTCAACAAGTCTAAGATAAATAAACGCATTCTGCTAAGTGCTCTCACTCACTCAAGATCACCACACCCCTCGCTTTGCTCGGGCTGATGGTGAACGTTGAGTGAGTTTCGGCAATACTCACCCTAAGGGCATGATTTTAAAAAAAACCACAATCCCTTAAGTATTGCCGAATAACCTGATTGGGCTGACGGAGCCACGCATCGGTCGTATCCGCACATAGTTTTGCTGACTATGCAGACAAGGACTAAAGGTCTTGCACCTTTCCCCACGCGCTCCTTGTCGAAGTATGGCAGTATCTCTGCGAGGGTTTCCCCAGCATGCAACTTAACCAACCTATACAACTACTCTCAACGCTCCGCTTATGTGGGATTCCCCTGTAACGGTTCCGCCTTTCGACGATCGCTACGATGCACCAGTGACACTTATTCCCTCCACATGCACCGCATGCCAACCATAAAGAATGGGCACGCAGAAGCAGGCAAAGCTCGATCTGGGATACTTATTTGATGAAAAAAAACACTTAACTAACGAAGACTTATCATTTGGGGCTTGATATTACTGCACATAACAGTGAAAATAGAGTTCAGGTACAAGCCTTTTGGTGAAATCTGCACGAGCGTCAACTCTGCTGATCTTCGTTACTTGATGGTGGTACATCAAATAACTGCGTACCGACAAATATAGAGCCCTGCTTGATGTAAGTCAAGCAGGGCTTCTTCATTTTTTAATCATAAAAAATATTAAATATTATATAGTTGAAGCAATTATTCTAAATCTGCGGTATATGGTGTAACTCTAATATATAGGTCAGTTTTGACATAAAATATATGCTAATGCTTATATTATTTGCCTTCAAAGATAATAAATAGGACTTGAAAATTAAATGGCTAAACTCTCACTGAGCGAAGTATCCAAACAGTTTAATGTCGATAGATCGACCATTTATAGAGCTGTACGTAATGGACGCTTATCACGTTCCAGTGATGGCCAATTTGATATTGCCGAAGTTATTAGATGCTTTGGTGAACCAGACCAATTATCCAAACCGACTGAACCACCAAAACAAACTAATGATGCAGCTACACAAAAACTAATCTCTCATTTAGAAAACGAAGTCAAAAAATACCAAGAACGTGAAGAACGTTTGATGCAACAAATTGACCGTATGCAAACCCTTATTGAGTTAAAAAGTGTGGCACCTGCCACAGCAGTGCCACACCCTGACACTACAGCATGCGACAGCCAAACGCCACAACATGCAACAATAGATCAAAATATTGAAAATAAAGAAAATTTAAACAATGATATGGCAGAAATTGTGGCAGTGCCACAACAAAATGCCACAGCACGCGACAGCCAAACGCCACAGCATGCCACGCTGCAAAATATGGCAGCACCACAACCTAAAAAACGTGGTCTATTTGGTCGTGTATTGAATGCTGTATTTAACGATGAATAACTCAATACGCAACTAATTCAGAGGTAATAGTTTTGAGCAATATTATATATATCGAAGAAGCCTTAGAAATTTTTAAACAAGATCCACGGGTACAAGCAATCATTAGGTCAAAAGTTAATCCTAAGATTGCCGATGACTTAGGAGATTCCGTAGAAGCTTTAGAACAGCAAGTATTGCTAGAAACTTTTAGAGGCTACGCCACAAGTCAGGGTATAGATACACTGAGATTAGCTCTCAATATGGTCGCAACACCTGAGCAAAAGAAACAAGTTTTATTACAACATCATCAAGATACAGCAAACGCGTTGGGTATAGACCTTGAAGAATATTTTGTACTGAACCCAAGACTAAAAGCAGAGACTGAGTAATCCCTATTTTGGTCTCCTCTCTATGATTTGATTATGCACTGGAGCTACACAAAGTCGTGAAACATTGATCAAAGAATAGGCGTGGAACGTGAAAAATCATAAAAAAAGCCCAATCGGGTGTGATTGGGCTATAAACTAGAAACTACAGCGTTGAATTATAAGGATAATTATACAGCATTTCGTATAAGGTGTATTATGTTAATTTTAGAGAAAGTTAATTATCTTTCAATGTCTCAAAAACATTATATGAAGCCTTAATACGATCTACATTTGGTATCTTTTTATTCATTAACATAACCAATCCAAATCCTTCTTCTGGAATAAATAAAACATACGCCCCAAAGCCATTAGTCGAACCTGTTTTATGAAAAACTTTAGATTTTGGTTGCGATAATTCTTTTACAACAGGATTTGAGCCCAATAAGATTTGTTTTGAATTACTAGCCTGTAGAATTTCAGAAGTAGTGGGATAAGAAAACATTTCCCATCCAAGTGCTTGTGTCATACCGCTATCAGAAACTTTAAAATATCCTTTGTGTGTATCCAGTATAGCTTTTTTCATAGCAGGGCTATTTGTATCTACATTAAGATTCGAATTTACAAACTTAAGCATATCTGGGAGTGTTGATTTAACGCCATATGCTTCATCCGACAATGGACCAGGATTAACTCGAATTGGCTTATTATTTTCATCATAACCAAAAGCATAGTTCGTTTTTTGTGCTTCTGGAACATTGACGTATGTATGTTTCAAATTAAGTTGAGGAAAAACAGTCTTCTCTAATAATGAAGAGAAAGGAACATTCATCGATTTTGCAGTTAGATACCCAAAAAGTCCTATACTTGGATTTGAGTATTCACGATAAGTACCAGGAGGATTCTTTACTTTCCAATTTTTGAAATACTCTAATATTTGCTTATCAGTTTTGATATTATCTGGAAATTGTAATGGCAAATTGCCACTTGTATAAGTTAATAACTCTAATAAATTTACCTTATCAATTTCTGAATTTTTTAAAGCAGGGACGTATTTACTAGGATGATCGTTGAACGATATTTTACCTTGATTATTGGCATATGTTCCTGAAATAGCAGTAAAAGTTTTACTTAAAGAACCTAACTCAAAAAGTGTCTGACTATTTACGCTTTCATTTGTATCTTTAGATCGGACACCATAATATTTTTCATAACTTTTACCGTTGTAAATTACGCCTATAGCCATACCAGCTACACCATACTCATCTATAAGTGGCTTAAATGATTGGGTAACAACTTTTTCAATATTTTTCTCATTTTGACTGACTTCACTTGCATTTAAATTCATACCAAAACCGATAACCATCGTAATGAAGCTTGCTTGAAAAAAATATTTTTGATTAAAAAACATTAGGTTAAATTTCCTTAAAAAAGATGGCACATATAATCTCATATACTAAATATTACATATGTATTAATTTTTGTTAAATAACTTCTTATATAAAAATCATCTAGCCCAACAGCTATTTAACATAATGGTGGTTATACGCAATACACTTGTATATTAATATAAAAATCAATGACTTAAAAAATTGTCATTACTCAAAAAATCAGCAAAAAGTCGATTTTGAAACAAGTCGGCTTTTTTATGAGCAGTTTTGATAGTTCTTGCCAATAAATTTGACTAAAAATTACGCTTCTCAACTTGAGTTATACAATTTTGTGATACATTATTGTATATACAAATTTGAATGTTTTTTATGGAACAGTATTTTGAATGGGATGAGGCTAAGAATCGAAAGAATCAGAAAAAGCATGATATCTCTTTCGAAACTGCAAGCCTTGTTTTTGAAGATCCATTACGGATCTCAATCCAAGACAGACATACCGATGGTGAAGAACGTTGGCAAACCATTGGACGAGTTAAAGGCGTACTAATGTTATTGGTGGCTCACACCATTTTTGATGAAGATGACTGTGAAATCATACGAATCATTAGTGCAAGGCAAGTGACTAAAGCGGAGCGAAACAAATATGAGCATGGTTAGATACTCACGCAAAGAGCTGAATGAGAAATTTGGTGAGAAGCAAGATGCTGAAATTCAACGCTTGCTTGCTAAAGGCACGGTTCCTGATGATCAGCTAGATCTATCAGATATTCCTGAAATTACCGATTGGAGCAGTGCTGTACGCCAAAATCAATTTTACCGCCCAGTGAAGCAACAAACTTCAATTCGGTTAGATGCTGATGTACTTGCTTGGTTCAAAGCACAAGGCAAAGGTTATCAAACACGAATGAATGAAATTTTACGGGATGCTATGCTGAAAGAATTAAAAAATCATCAATAAAAATGGGAGCTTAAGCTCCCATTTTTGACTTCGCATAACGCCCATTATGTTAATTTTAGTTTTCCTTAATACGACAAAAATATCTACTTCATTTCACGAGAATTTCTTTTGCTAAAAGTTCTTCTTTCGTTACACCGAAATATCTTATTTCTAATTTAGGCCTGCCTAACATCTTTAAAAGATTGTTTTCATCATTTATATTTTTTATAGCTTTGCTTACACAATCAATTACGTCATTAGTTTTAGAAATAGCTTCTTTTTCAGATACTTGATCGCTTACTTTTCGAGATATTAAGTCATCAAAATATATCCTATATTCTTCACAAACTAGATAAAAATAAGGGTCTAATCTATCTAAATCATATTCAGATTCAAAGGGTTTACGATCTAATAAATCTTTTTCAGGATAAATAATCAATTGTCCTGCATCGAACCAAAACTCCACAGAAAAATTATCAAACTCAATTCCATTTAAATCATTACTAAAATTTTGAAAATACTGTAATAAAAGATTTTCTATATCCTCTAAAAACTCTTTATTCTTAATATCAAATATTAAAGATTCATTAGAAATAGCTTTGATACAATCTTCTTGAATATCTAACCCCTTTAAAGTCATTTTTACTCCATTTAAATTTTTAGGTTTTGGTGCATTAAGAATTTTGATTAACTTAACATAATGGCGGTTATACGAAATTCACCGTTTCGAGCCCCAAATATCAAGTTTATTTCTTGCATAAATGTATCCTATAGGATACATTCTACTTATGTACTCAATATATACCACTGAAGTCTTTGATGACTGGTTCACCAAGTTAAAAGACCAGCAGGCAAAAAGACGCATACAAGTCCGAATTGATCGGGTTGAAGATGGAAACTTTGGAGATACTGAGCCGGTCGGTGAAGGTGTTTCTGAATTACGTTTCTTCTTTGGGCCAGGCTATAGGATTTATTACTGCAAGCAAGGGCAAAGGGTTGTTATTCTTTTAGCAGGCGGAGATAAGTCTACGCAAAGTAAAGATATAAAACTTGCCCTGCAATTGGCACAAGATTTAGAGGAGGAGCTATAAATGGCTATTAAACTTCGCAAATGGGACAGTGCTGAGCATCTTAAAACAGAGGATGATATGCAGGCTTACTTACAAGCATGTATTGAAGAATCTAATGGCGATGCCGCATTCATTGCAAAGGCTTTAGGTAACATTGCAAAAGCTAAAGGAATGGCTCAATTATCACGAGATACAGGCTTAGGCCGAGAAAGTCTTTATAAAGCACTTTCTGGTGATGTTAACCCTAGTTTTGATACTGTGATTAAAGTTGTAAAAGCACTGAATTTACGCTTAGCAATTTAAAAAAAGTTATTAAAAAATGGAGCTTTAGGCTCCATTTTTTAATTTCGTATAAGGTGTATTATGTTAATTTTAGAAATTCTTAATTTCCATCTATCCAAACTTGCTTGATCCAATCTGCTAAATCTTCCCACTGCTCATCGCTATATCCATCTGCTGTCCAATATCTAATTTTATGATTAGGAGATAGGCAATAATAACTACCATTATCTTCACAAATAGGTAGCCAATCTTCTGGCAGACCTTGCTCCCTAGCATCATTTAATATCTGAGATAGCCCTCGATAGCATTCTTTCTCATCTGTAAGAGACGCTAATTCAATTGTTCCATAAAAGATATTGCTAATCTCTTTCAAAACTTTTTTATAATCTTTTGGAAAAATAAAACCTATTTTTCGTTCATAAGCAGATATGAAAATATCATCAGGTAGTTCTATGTTTAGACGACTATTCCCAGATAGTTCTTTTAATTCTTGAATAATGTTATCAAGCTTATTTTGCATATACATTCTGCTCTATCGCATTAAAGTTCTTACTACAATTTAACATAATGGCTGTTATGCGAAACGAGATCTACCAGCTCTCGTTTTTTGTTATGGAAACTGCTAAAATTCAAATACGCCATTGACGTATAAAGAGTCCATGTTATTTATTGAAACCAGCATCTTTACCAAGCAAATTAAAGACCTTGTATCTGATGATGTTAGCGGCAGTGTAAAAATGACCCCCTAATGGCATTTAAAAACTGACCCCCTTGGTTAATATAGCGGTCATTTTGGACTGCTCAACATGTTAACTTTGGAGCAAGCAGTGACAATCCAAATAC
>NZ_JACAXD010000046.1:0-7475 GCF_013391485.1 Acinetobacter sp. SwsAc5 | reverse complement strand
TCAGGTGAATGAGATTCATGCACGTGTAGCAGTCCTCAACAGATTTACGGAATTAGGTCGACCAGTTACCCAAGTTACGCCTTAAATTTGGCTCAATTAGGGGCGCTTTGCATTTCAAATCTTTGTGCAACAAAGCCTATTAGATGTAGTAAAGCATGCGAAGCCGACAGTATTAATTGGTGTATCAGGGCAGCCAGGTCTCTTCACAAAAGATGTTATTGAAGCTTTAGTGGAGAATACTGAATATCCGATAGTATTCCCATTGTCTAATCCAACATGCCGAGCTGAAGCTGTACCTTCAGATATTATTGAATGGACCAAAGGTAAGGCACTTATTGCTTCTGGAGCAAGAAGGGTGACAGAAAATATGCTAATGGCAGCAGCAAATGCTTTGGCTGACTGCTCACCAAAATTACAAAATCCAGAAGCGGCTTTATTGCCTGATTTAAGTCAAATACAGCAGATTTCAAAAATTATTGCCTTGAAAGTTGCTCAAGCAGCAATGCATGATGAAATAGCACCCAAAATGAGCTTAATTGAGTTAGAACAAAAAATTGAAGATAACTTCTGGAAACCCGAGTATAGAACTTATAGTCGTATCGTTTAATTGATAAGAGTTAGTTGGTGAATATCAAGTTTATGAAATCATTTCTTATAAACTTTTTAGGAGATCTTCAGATCAGGAGCTGTTGGTGACATTGTAATATTGCTTAGAAAACAACCAGTAATAACTATTATTTTGGCATTCAGAAATATTCTGCGAATGATGAGTCAGCCTGAATGATGGAAAAGCGAAAGGAAATGCGTTGCTTTGTTTGGTATTGACTATAAATTACTCACGATCTTTTATTTTATCTATAAATTTAAGAGCGTATCACTGGCTGGCGAGCATCTGAATATGGGCCAGCCAACGGTAAGCAATCTACTTAATAAAGTCCGTCAACATTATAATGACCCTTTGTTTTTGAGAATTGGCAATGAAATGCTGCCAACGGAGTTGTCAAAACAGCTTTTTCCACTGATAAGTGAAGCTCTAAGTAACGTCGAAGCAATTAATAATTTTAGTATTGATTTTGATCAAACAACTTCACAGCAACACTTTACATTAGCTATGACGGATGTTTCGCATTTGGTATTTTTGCCTAAAATTTCTCAATATATTAAACAGTATGCCTCACGTATACGATTGAATGTACGACCAATTACATCAGAAACCAGTTATCAAATGGCCAATGGTGAAATTGACTTGGCATTTGGCTTTTTGCCTAACCTAGAAAATGGTTTTTATCAGCAAAAACTATTTGAACAATATTATGTAGTTATTGCAGCAAAAGATCATCCACGTCTGACAGGCGATTGTCTAACGACTGAAGATTATTTACGCGAATCCCATATTGATATTAATGCAGGCATGGGGCATTACCATATTGAAAATGAATTGCTTAACTTAAATCTCAAGCGTGATATTCTGATGCGTTTGCCTAGTTATCTTGGGGTGGGTCTCGTAGTACAGGAAACAGATGCGATTGCTACAGTTCCTTTTTATTTGAGCAAAGTATTGCTATCACGAGGCAACCTGAAGATTCTTGATGCACCGATTAATTTTCCGTCATACTCAGTCAAGCAATATTGGCACATGTCCTGTCATCATAAAATTAGTCATCAATGGCTACGCCATACCTTCTACGAAATTTTAAGAAAATAGCGAACAGATCATTATTTACAAATTTTTCTTTTGAAAAGAGAAAAGCTACCTTAAAGGTGGCTATTCAGAAGCTGATCTTCTAGCAGTAATTCATGTGCCATTTTTTGAATACGGGCTTGGCCTCTGGATAGCGACTAGCTAACAATTTTTGTAGAATCTTAGCCATTCGATTTATCTCCTAAGTGTTGAGATGAAGTTGGTATTTTTTATCTGCATGAATAGCCACCAAAATTCTAGATATAAGACAAACCTATTCTTAAGATGACTGATTCGAATACAAGATATCTTGCAAGAGTCACCTATCGTATTTTATAAGCTTTAATGTATCTTTAGAGTATACCCTAAAGTTACAATCTGAAAGTTCATGAAATTATGTATCATTTAAATGATTTTTAATCATACGTAACATGTAACTTTAGTGTTAAAGAATTATAATTTACGAAATTGTTCATTTTTATCCAATTGGGGCGTGAAAAAGTGAAAGGCCAAAAAGTAGGGTATGTCCGGGTAAGTTCTGTCGAGCAAAACACTGGACGTCAACTTGAAGGAATTGAGGTCGACCGGATTTTTGTTGACCGTGCTTCAGGTAAAAATACTGACCGACCTAAATTTCAGGAAATGTTGAACTATGTCCGGGAAGGGGACAGGGTGATTGTACATTCAATGGATCGTTTTGCGCGAAGCCTAAAAGATTTGGTCACTGAAGTAGATAAACTGGTCAAACGAGGGATCGCCATCCAGTTTGTAAAAGAAAATATTACTTTTACAGCCGAATCCACCCCGATGGATAATTTGATGCTTCAAATGATGGGTGCTTTTGCACAGTTCGAACGTGAGATCATTTTAGAGCGGCAAAAGGAAGGAATAAAACTCGCCTCTGCTCAGGGGAAGTACAAAGGTCGGGTGCATAAACTAAAGCCTGACCAAGCTGAAGCTTTACGACAAGCATGGAAGGAGGGGAAGTATCCATCGAAAATGGCATTAGGGAAAGCTTTTGGGATTAGTCGTCAGGCGGTATACCGATATTTACAAGTTAGTGAATAGCTTATTGGGATTAGCAACTAAATTTAGTTTAACTTATAAAAATCATGAAACACTGTTCGAATTTTAAGCGTGGAACATGAATAATCAATAAAAAGCCGCTCTGGTGCCCTATATTCCAGAACGGCTTGCTTTAATATAGTGATATTTAAAGAGAAATATCAAGCATTACGTATAAGGTGTATTATGTTAATTTTAGGAAAACTTAAGAGACTGTAAATAAAACTGTGTAAACGCTTAAACTATCGTTAAAAGTGTCATTCTAGGTATTCCATTAAATATGGTCATAGCTTATTTATGATTTCACAATCTTTATTTAATCGGCGAATTGATCTGATAAATTTTTTCGGGTCATCAATGCACAGCGGTTGTTCCTGACCATCACGTAAAATTATATACTCGTCTAATTTTTCATAATGCACAGCGGCAACTGGTACGCCTTTATTTTTTTTGTTGAACTCATGATGATTGCCAGGTACTAGTTCCGCATAGGTAAAAATAATCTTATCCGCAATACGAATATAGCTGGCGCTTGTTTTTGACATTCTTGACATATAAAAACCTCCATAGGTGTGAAATTAATATACAACTATTTTACAACTATTTCAAGGCTTTTTTAATCACTTAGCATAATGGCGATTATAAGAAATTAATGGATGTCCATATAGATTACTTGCATATTGTATTCGATCGAATACAATATGGTGAGAAAACAAGGAATCCTCATGATTGAAATTAAACGTCTGCCAGAGTTTGATGAATGGTTGGATGGCATTAAAGACAATATGACCCGTATTCGCCTGAATCGTAGATTGGATAAGGTTCAACGTGGAAATTGGGGAGACATTAAGCCTCTTCAAGATGGCGTTTGGGAAATGAGAGAGTTCTTCGGTGCTGGATGGAGAATGTATTACATCCAACATGGTGACGTAGTGATTGTAATGCTTGGTGGAGGAGATAAATCGACTCAACAACAAGATATCGATCGTGCAGTCAAATTATCGAAAACATTGGAGGATTAAAATGGTTAAAGTCGCTGATTTACCAAGTTTTGATATGGCTGAGTCGCTCAAAACTGAAGAAGACATTGTGATGTATCTCAATATGGTTCTTGAAGAGAATGATCCAGCTGAATTAGCCCATGCACTTGGCGTTATTGCTAAAGCTCGTGGCATGACTCAAATCGCTAAAGAAGCAGGGATTGGACGTGAGGCACTCTACAAAGCCCTACGTCAGGATTCAGCACCACGTTTTGATACGATTAATCGTGTTGTGAATGCTTTAGGCCTAAAACTCACAGTACAACATGCCTAAGACTTTAAAAAATATAGTAAAAATGGGAGCTAAAGGCTCCCGTTTTTATGTTTCGTATAACGCGTATTATGTTAATTTTAGAAAATCTTAATTAAAGTGAAATATATAGCTCAAATCATAGAATGTAATGAGGATCTCGAATTTATTCTAAAAATTAAGATTCGTAATGAAATTCTAGAGGTATTTAGTTCTTCAATACCCTCATTTATTGATCTCAAAAAAAATTACCTTATAGCTTTAGAAGCTACTATTCTTGATGATTACATTATTGAAGAAGTGAATTGTCCCCATCAAGTTAAGCAAATAGATAATAGTCTAAGATATGAAATTATTGGACATTTAAAAGAAGGAAAGCTAGATAGTAATGGCTTAATTTTTGAAGATTATATTTTAAATAGAGATTTTTTTTACTTAGATAACACTACAGTAAAATGGACTGTAGACAGAATTAATGCCACTTTTGATGACAGTAATTGAGTTTATTTAACATAATGGCGCTTATACGCAATACACAACACAAAAAAATGGGAGCTAAGCTCCCATTTTTAATGCATTTAAAATTCGAATCAATGTTGCTGCTGGTCCTGTTGGATAGCGTCGGCTTTGTTCCCAGTTTTGCAGAGTACGATGGCTAATGAAAAGAGTAATTTTAAATGAGTCCTTGCGATTTAAGTTATTCATCGTCTTTGTGATGATCATTATCTAATAGCTTACAAGTAAAAATTATTGCTAATATGACTAGGCTAGAAGAAATACCAGCATATAAGTTGGCTAAAGTTCCACCAAAAACAACAATATCTTCTAAAAACAAGATGACTATAACTATAATAGATACATGTAATATAATAATTTTTAGATCATGAAACTTATTAATTGATAGTGTCTTAAGAAAAGAACTATTGTCAAAAATAGCTTGTTGAATAAATAATTTATAAAAACCTGCTGAAATTAAATGAAATGTAATAGCAATTAACGAGACATCGAGGATTTTTAAAAATTTAACAACAACTATTTTTACTTCAAAATTAGTTGCATATATATTTTTTATAATAAAAATTATTGCATCAATTAGAAGGTATATAGTTGATAAATATAAAAAAATAGAAGATATTATGCAATTTATAATAACTATAATAACTAAAAATCTACTCTTTTCAAAAAAATTTTGTAGCACTTGATAACATCCATTAAATGAAAAAAAAGAGATGGATCCGGAAATTTGAACAACTCCTATAAGTGATACTCTGCTCCTCAAATGATGTTATAAACATCAATATATGGAGTATTTTATGGCACGTAGACCAAGAAGAAATCATTCAAACGACTTTAAGGCTAAGGTAGCACTTGCTGCGATCAAAGCAGAAAAAACACTTGCTGAATTGAGTTCTGAGTTTGATGTTCATCAAAACCAAATTATTGACTGGAAAAATCAATTGATCTCAGCTTCCTCACAAGCTTTCGATCAATCAAAAGCTCCATCAGAACCTACCATTGATCTTAAAAAGTTACATGCAAAAATCGGTGAGCAGGCATTAGAAATTGATTTTTTAGAAGGTGTGTTGAAGAAACTGGGCCGCTTCAACCACAAAAGTTAATCGATCACTCACTTCAGATTTCAGTATCTAAACAAGCTAAGTTACTGAAAGTCTCTCGTGGTTGTTATTATTATCGCCCAAAACCTGTTAGCTCATCAGATCTGAAGCTGATGCGATGTATTGATGAATTACATATGCAATATCCTTTTGCAGGCAGTCGTATGATGCGTGATTTGTTGAATCGTCAAGGGCATCATATAGGACGACGTCATACACGTACTTTAATGAAGAAAATGGGTATTCAGGCGTTATATTGCAAACCAAATTTAAGCCAGGCTAATCAAGCTCACCGTAAATATCCATATCTGCTCAAAGGATTGGCTATTCAGCGCAGTAATCAAGTGTGGTCTACGGATATAACGTATATCCCTATGGCAAAAGGCTTTGTTTATTTATGTGCTGTGATTGATTGGCATAGCCGCAAGGTACTTGCGCATAGGGTATCGATTAGTATGGAGGTGGATTTTTGTATTTCGGCTTTAAATGAAGCGATTGAAAAATATGGATCACCTGAAATATTGAATACAGACCAAGGCAGTCAGTTCACCAGTGATGCATTTATTGATGTATTGAAATCAAATGGCATTCAAATCAGTATGGATGGTAAAGGTCGATGGGTAGATAATGTGATGGTTGAACGATTATGGCGGAGCGTTAAATATGAAGAGGTGTATCTCAAAGCTTATAGCAGTGTCACAGATGCGAAAAAGCAATTGAGTGCATATTTTGAGTTTTATAATCTGAAACGACCTCATTCAAGTCTAGACAAAATGACACCAAATGAGTTTTACTATGATCAGCTACCCCAACAAAACAAGGTGGCTTAACTAGAGCGGAATATCACTTATAAATACGCTTTTAGTTGTTCAAACAAGTGGAACCACCTCTAAAACAAACAACTATTAATCAAAATCGCGGATAAGAAATTGATTTAAAAATGAAGAAGACTAATGTGGTTCCGTTAATTAGACAACTCAATTCAGTTTTATAAGTGATAAACCCGCTCTAAATATTTAAATTATGCTGCCATTACTTTTAGTAAATGTTGATCATAAAATTCATTCGGTGTTGCCTTATTCAAACTTGAATGAGGACGTATCATGTTATAAAAATCCAAATATTCAGCAATTGATTGTATCGCTTGTTTAACCGTATCGTAAGCCTTCAAATAGACTTCCTCATGCTTCACGCTGCGCCATAAACGCTCAATCATCACATTATCCATCCATCGTCCTTTTCCATCCATACTGATACGGATATTTCGCAATTTTAACTCATTCAAAAATGCCTCGCTTGTGAATTGACTGCCTTGGTCTGTATTAAAGACTTCAGGACAACCATATTTCACAATTGCTTCTTGCAACGCATCTATGCAAAAGTCTGTTTCCATACTGATCGATACACGATGAGCCAGTGCTTTACGACTATAGGCATGGTCTAAAATCCTAGACCCACATCATTTTGATCATAATTGATTTGAGTAAGAAAGAATTATTATGCAATAACTTATCTCTCTGTACACGACAAATTTCACAGAACCCTTATCCTATCAGGGTTCTGCCTTCTTAAAATTGCCAAAATTTCCTTAAACTCTTCTTTTTTCCCAAAACCAATTAAACGCTGAATCGCCATTTGAACATAGTCTAAACCATAGCGAAATAAACTCATTGAGAGTCGTCCATGCTTCTTTATTTTTATCACTTTTTTTTGATCATGTTGCCATTCACCCGTTAAGTAACACCAACAGAAGCTTATAGCTAACACCGCAATCAATTTTTTCACTCGTCTAGGGTCTGTCAAGCGCGTATTTTCAAGATTAA
>NZ_JACAXD010000045.1:0-7499 GCF_013391485.1 Acinetobacter sp. SwsAc5 | reverse complement strand
AAGCCCAACAGATCAAGAGTCCTGATAAACAGGACAGTATGGTCATGGCTGAGTTGTCTCGGGTGGCGAAATTGGCGGGGTTTAGGGGCGTTCGGGAGGATGTGTTTAAGTTCAATAAGCAAGTTTTCCCGCTGTACTTCAAGTATTTGAACCGAAAATCCAAAGTAGAACTGTCGGTGCCTTCGTATGAGCGGAAATCGAAGCGTCTGGTCAGTAATTTTCATGAAATGACAGCTTTTTTTGCGGATCTGCAAAAGTAGGTTTAAACCACAAAGATGGCGGTGATGGCGATCAATAACAGTGGGCATGCACTCAGCATGAATCTTTGGGTTATGAGGTTGAAGTCTGTGTCATATCTTTTTGAATATTGCTTATATTTCAAGGTGAAGCATAGGCTTGCAATAAAGCATCCGATCAGGAAGCTCAGCATTAACGCCATGCGATAAAAATCCATGCTGAGGTCCGTTCCTGCTGTAAATTTCTGGAATTGGTAGTAGTTGCTGCCCATGAGGAAAATCAGGCACAACAGCCCAAGCCCCATGGCGTTGTATTCCAGTTTTTTGTTGTGATCTTGGTATAAAAATTTAGTGATGAGCATGCTTAAAGTAAGGAAAAGTGGGATCAGAATGACCGTGATGCTGACCAGTAAATTGCTGAATAGCCATGATTGAAGGTCTGGATTGGTTCTAAATTGGTAGATATTCAAAAATGGGAAAAACACCACGGGAAAGAAGTACATATAGGACAGCTTAAACGAGTCCATATTTTTAATTTTCATCATGTGGGATCAGGGTCCTGACTGTAACTAAGGTAGTTAGGTAGGTATTATGTGTGCTGTTAAGCTCTCAATTTTTTACATGATATAAGTGTTTGATTTTAAATATTATTGTATTTGCGTGTAAAAATAAAACTCAAACATTAACTTTTGTAAGCTATTGAAATTAAATACAAAATAAAGAACACACATCATGGCTACCTTGTAAGGTAGCTATGATGTGTGTTGAACAATACCTTATATGTAAAAAAGCCTTTATTTCCTGTGCTGTATAGCCCGACTTAGAATATGATTTATATGTAAGCTTTACTCAGGATTACGTCAATGTCAGCAGTAAATCTAATTAATGAAAATGACGATGAGAGAGAAATTGCTTCTCAGGCAGCTCGTGCACTTCGAGAAAGTTTTATTACTGCCACTCAAAGTGGACCAGTTCTGTATGTTGAAAACGATACTGTTTTACTTAAGGAAGTCGGCGCTCCCCCAATTGTGATTAAACACCTAGCAGGTCGTAATCCTGAACTTGCTCAACGAGTAGCGAGTCGTGGAACTTTTAAAATTAAAAAATGTAAAGTAAGCCAAGATTGAAGCTAACTGGGACTTACAATTCAAATTTCGCATAAGAGATTTTATGTTAAATAAAAGCCACCGAGAGGTGGCTTTTATTCATTTTTGGAAAATTTCACTCATCCAATCTACAAAATCTTTATAGTTTTTATGTTCTTCATCGATTAATCCTTCTTTAAACAGATTAGCAAATCCTAATCCAGGTTTTTTCTGCCATGCTAGCCAAGTGTTTGTAATAGCTTTAGCTTCATGTATCTTTTTAAATTTGGGTGATGGTATTGCATTTACGGTTGTAGTAATAGAATCCAAAAAACTTTGTTCATCTGGATGACAAATAGTTAACATCCAGTCTTCTAGCATACCTTCATCAACATTATTTGGCATGACCCATACACCGAGTTTAGGTAGATCTCCATCACCCTCAAAATATATCCCTGAATTGGAGAATCTTTTATATGAAGAGGAATATCCATGATCTTTGATTTTATTATGAATTTGACGAAGAGTATTCTCAATGCCACCGCCATCAGCCTCATAGTCTGAATCAACAATTATTCCTAATCTATCAATATAAGAATTTTCAAGTTGTTTAATTAACACTTGTAAAATGTTTAGAACACCTTGTTTTGTATCTATTCCACCAAATGCAGATGGTGTATCAACTTCAATTTCTACATTATCAAAGCCATTTTTCTGACAAAGCTTTTTAAACAAATACTCGTCGGAAATCCCTTCGACAATTAATTTACTCTTTTGCATTATCTAACTTCTACGTGGGATTGCGATAAGATTTTTAGGTCATCTTCTGTGAATATTGTAGCTGTTGTTTTATCTTTCATAGGACCTCTTGTAGGCTTCCCTAAGCGGAATAGGCAACCTTCAATATCTGTTCTATCTAGAGCAACTTGAGTAAAACTTTCAATGCAGTCCCAACTATGAGTAGAAGCAAAAACTTGGATATTTAGTTTTTGAGATAAACTAAAAACAGTTTCCCAAGCTTGTTTTTGAACGCCAAAATGGAGACCATTTTCAAACTCATCTATGAATAAAAAACCATCTTTGGCTTCATATAATCTAAGAGCTAACTGGAATAATCTAATAATACCATCCCCCATACTCTTTAAAGGAACAGGAAAATCTAAACCTTCCATACGAACAAGAGGAATCCTGCGTTCTTTTTCTCGAGTATAGAAACCAACACCACTCCAATCTTTAGAGTTAACAAAATTAATAGCACGTATTTTAGGCTCGATTATTTGCAAAGATTTTAGAACTTCATCCGCATAATCACGTAAACCTACCTTATCCCAAGAATCTGCTAAATCGTCATTGGAAATGAATGAGGTTGTAATATCACTAAAAGCCTTAACTGTATTTTTGGTTTTACGATTCCTTTGTCTAATTCTCTCAGCTAAATTGTCTAAAATTATTCTCTTATTTTTTTTATCTTGATTAACTTTTATTGTATTAACAATATTTGAATCTTCTTCATTTAGTTCCAGTTCATCAATCTCATTTAGATCTTGATAAGATACTTGGTATGCACGTAATGAATTTGTTTCTTTGTCTATTGGTAGGTGTAATTCTAAAGCCTTACTTGCTTCAATAGTCATTTGATTATTAGTGTTTGTTAGTTCACCAATGGTAATTTTATGATTCTCTTTAAATCTACGACCATAAAATAAGCTTTCGTAAGGAGAGATAGCACTATCTTCCTCTAAGATGAAGAATTCATCATGCTCATCTAGAATATTAACTAAAACAGTTTCATCTACGAAACTTGCATAGATTTTTAGTGCATCAAGTACAGAACTTTTGCCAGAATTATTTTTACCAACAATTAGATTTACTTTCCCTAATTTGGGAACTTCTAGTCGTTCTAAAGACCTAAAATTTTCAATAAGAAGAGAATTTAACATGGAATCCTTTTTAGAACATGCCTTTTACCCTTTATTCTATATGTAAAAGACACTTTTAGATAATGGTGTAAGTTTTATATGTTTAATTAACATTTTCTAAAATTAACATAATACACGTTATACGCAGTCAAAAATGGGAGCCTAAGCTCCCATTTTTATTGATGATTTTTTAATTCTTTTAGCATGGCATCCCGTAAAATTTCATTCATTCGTGTTTGATAGCCTTTGCCTTGAGCTTTAAACCATGCAAGTACATCAGCATCTAAACGAATGGAAGTCTGTTGCTTCACTGGACGGTAGAACTGATTATGACGTACAGCATTGCTCCAGTCTTTAATTTCAGGAATATCTGATAGGTCTAGTTGATCGTCAGGAAGCATTCCTTTAGCAAGCAAGCGTTCAATTTCAGCATCTTGCTTGTCGCTGAATTTTTCATTCAGTTCTTTGCGTGAGTATCTAACCATGCTCATATCTATCTCGCTCCGCCTTGGTGACTTGTCTTGCACTAATGATTCGTATGATTTCACAGTCATCTTCATCAAAGATAGTGTGAGCTACTAGTAGCATTAGTACGCCTTTTACTTTTCCAATGGTTTGCCAACGTTCTTCACCATCGGTATGTCTGTCTTGGATTGAGATCCTTAATGGATCATCAAAAACAAGGCTTGCCGTTTCGAAAGAGACATCGTGTTTTTTCTGATTCTTTCGATTCTTTGCCTCATCCCATTCGAAATACTGTTCCATAAAAAACATTCAAATTTGTATATACAATAATGTATCACAAAATTGTATCACTCAAGCTGAAAAGCGTAATTTTTAGTCAAAATTATTGGCAAGAACTATCAAAACCGCTCATAAAAAAGCCGATTTGTTTCAAAGTCGGCTTTTTTTGCATTTTTGGCTTTTTAAGGTTTTATTAAATATCTGATATTTATATTAATATACAAGTGTATTGCGTATAACCACCATTATGTTAAATGGATGGTGAATTGGTGGAAAATTCTAGTTTTTAAAATTGCGAATAAGAGATTTTATGTTAAATAGGTTCGATTAAGCAGATCGTCTTCTAATTTTGAACATTGCTCATCATCAATGACTCCGGTAATACTTTGTAGCCACAACCCATCTGCTGCTAAACGAAGTAACTCTAAATCAGGATGACTATCCGTTTCTGCATGTTGAGATAATCTATTTTTTAGCCATTCCATCCAAATTTTATTAAAGGTAGGCTCTGTGATCATAGTCATTGATAACGCTGACCAAGCAGAAACCACCCCATCTATTTGATGGATAAAAGAACTATGAATATAAGCTCGTGTGAATTTACCATATTCTGTTGGATCGCGTTTAATCAAGTATTCAACTGTTTGATCTAAATCAAGAATTATTTGATTGAACATTTCTTCTATCAAATTTTTTTTATTCGGGAAATGGTGAAATACCCCCCCTTTTGTTATACCTACTGCTGTAGCAATATTTTGAATAGAAACACCAGAAATACCCTTTTGAGAAACAAGAATAGTTGCCTGTTCAAGGATGCGCTTTCGAATAACCTCTGGTTGCTTCTTTTGTTGCCGAATTTCTTTCACTTAATGACCTGCTGATTGCGAAAATAAATTAATAATTATTACGCCAGATACGATAAAACCAATTCCAATTAAAGCAGGATTATCTAGTGTCTGTTTAAAAACAAAGTAGCCAACTACAGCAGTTAGAACAATCCCAACACCAGCCCATATAGCGTATGCGATACCTAAAGGGATTGTTTTAATAACTTGTGATAATAAATAAAATGCCGTGCTAAAAAAAATAAAGACCATCACGCTTGGAAAAAGTTTTGTAAACCCTTCCGATTTAACTAAAAAACTACTTCCAATCACTTCGGAAACTATTGCAAATCCAAGTAATACATAAGCGAGTAACACACTGTTCATAAGTAATCATACCTAAAATATCAATCGGAAGGTATGTTAAATTTTCAAAAAAAAAATTATCAATAATTATTTTAGATTTTCTAAAATTAACATAATACACCTTATACGTAATGCAAATTTTTATCTCATATAAATCATTGGCTTATCGTATAGTAAAAAGCCCAATCACTACTGATTGGGCTTTTTTATGGATTCTTCACGTTCCACGCTTAATTTTTGAGCAATGTTTCACGGTTTTCATTAGTTGGATTAAAGAATGTCAGTACTCTAAACTTTTAGAGTAAATCTTTAAGATTCTCTTTAGTTAAGTGTTCACCAGCATTTTCATTAAAACCAGCATTCAATTTTTTTGAATCTGAGTTAATTCTATCTAAAGCTTTAGCTGTAGCTTTAATATCTTTCACTACAGGTTGAGTAGTTAACTGAACTTTTTCTGTGGTTGAACTAAAACTGTCTTTGTATTTTTTGTAACTTTGTCCGACTGCTTGACCGCTTACTTTAATATCAAATCTTGTCTGAACTAAATCAGCTATATCTTGCCATGTATAAACTTGAGATGGATCGTTTCTGCATTCAATAATGAACCGAATAGCATCCATACTTAGTAATTTTCTTGCCATAAAAATGCTCCCTAGTACCAACTTAAAGTATTTGAAAGCATTTTAAATCATTTGAAAGCATTTTAAAGCAACTTCAAGTGTTGTTTAAAGCATTTGAAAGCATTTTAAAGCAACTTCAAGCGTTGTTTAAATCATTTGAAAGTATTTTAAAGCATCTTAAAGCATTTGAAAGGAAGTAGGCATAAAACCCATAATTACAGCGAAATTTACTTTTGTTTTTTGATTGCAGGATAGGCTTAGGCCGTCAAAATGGCGTCATTTTATATAATTTTTTGAAATATACTGTTGTTAGTTAAAAATTAGCTTGGGAAAAATGATGTCTGTATTGACCATTCTTGAAGCATCAAAGAAATTTAATATCGGTAGAACGACAATTTATAAAGCCATTAAAAGAGGTGAGCTAACTCCTCAATTAAGTGAATCAGGCGTACAGATGATTGATCCTCAAGATATGATCCGATTATTTGGTAGTCCTAGCAAAAAAACTGTTTCTGTAGACAGTAATTCTACTGTTTCAGTGAACAACGATGATTTAGTGCGTGAACTGCGTTTACAGATCGAGGAACTGAAACAAGACAAGGCTTTCTTGAAACAAGAGATATCAAGCGTTAGACGTGATTTTGATGACTTCAAATTACTGATAGAACACAAGGCAAAAACAGAAACACCAGAAACAGATGAAACTGTATCTAAACAGGATGTGAGCAGTTTGGGGGAGCAGAAAAAACAAGCTTGGGAACAGGTGGAAACACCATCACAAACTCACCAGGAAGAACCCAAAAAACTGGCAGTATTTTTAAGCCGTTTATTAAAACTGAGATAAAACAAAGTAAAAACAAAAGAAAAAGCCCTGAATATCTTGCAACATTCAGGGCTTTCGCTTTATATTCAGCGGTACGCAGTTATTTGATGCTTGCAACATCGAATAACGAAGATCATAAGGTTTGGCGACCGTTATGATTTCACACTAAGGCTTGTACCTGAGCTCTATTTTCACAAGAAAAATTGTTTAGTTCAAGACCTAATATGATAAGTCTTCGTTAATACGTGTTTTAAATCATCAAGTAAGTATCCTAGATCGAGCTTTGCCCGCTTCTGCGTGTCCGTTTTATACGTTTAGGCATGTGGTGTGGGTGGATGGAATTAAGCGACGCTAGCGCACCACAGCGATTGTTTTAGAGCGATATAAGAATATCTAAGGCAAGAGTTGCTACTAGGGGAAATCGACAAAGCAACAACGTGATGAGTAGTTCAGGGATGCTTTAAATTGTATGTTGGGGAAACCCTCACAGAGATAAGCGATCTGATCGGTTTGAGAACGTGTCGATGCGGTGTGTGAATCGTAATCTCAGCCTATGTAGGAAAGCACAATTACCTACTGTCGTGGACGACCGATGCGTGGCTCCGTCAGCCCAAAATTGGTATTCGGCAATACTTTAAGAGCAAGCAGTTTTTGCAGGCTCTTAGGGTGAGTATTGCCGAAACTCACTCAACGTTCACCATCAGCCCAAAGGGCTTGCCCGACGGCTGATGTGAACTTGAGTGAGTTGAGTTCGTATAAGAGATTTTATGTTAAATAGGTTCGATTAAGCAGATCGTCTTCTAATTTTGAACATTGCTCATCATCAATGACTCCGGTAATACTTTGTAGCCACAACCCATCTGCTGCTAAACGAAGTAACTC
>NZ_JACAXD010000044.1:0-8544 GCF_013391485.1 Acinetobacter sp. SwsAc5 | reverse complement strand
GTATTTGGATTGTCACTGCTTGCTCCAAAGTTAACATGTTGAGCAGTCCAAAATGACCGCTATATTAACCAAGGGGGTCAGTTTTTAAATGCCATTAGGGGGTCATTTTTACACTGCCGCTAACAATATGACTCAATGGGCGTTTTTCATCAGGTTTTGGCTTGTAGCCTTTAATCTTCCTAAACTCAATCTTGCCTTTCTTCAATCGCTGAAAGAAATTGTTATAAGCGGTATGCAGATGAAGTAATCCACTAAGAAGTGATTGACTGTTTACTTCATTCAACCATTCAAATTCAGGTTGCTTCTTCATTGCAACCAATTGGTCTTGAATATCCTTTTTTGATAATAATTTTTGAGTTTCTGAATGGGCTTTGGTTTGAAGAGCTAAAGCCCAATTGAAAATAAAGCGAGTGCATCCGAAGTGCTTTTCAAACTGCACTTTCTGTTGAGAATTTGGATAGATGCGATATTTATACGCTTTCAAAAAAGGTTGTTTCATGGTTATAATTTAACAAATTAATTGCTTAGTGTAAATATAATGAAATCACATTATCACTGTGTTTATAAGCTCACATATCATTTAGTGTTAGTAACAAAATATCGCAAGAAATGCCTTTCAAATGAAATGCTCAATCGGCTTGAAGAAATCATAAAAAAGAACTGTACCGATTGGGAAATTGACTTGATCGAGTTCAATGGTGAAGCCGATCATGTCCATATATTGTTAGATATGCACCCGAATATCATGCCAAGCAAATTCATTAACAATCTAAAAACAGTGTCAAGCCGACTGATACGCAAAGAATTTGAGGAAGAACTAAAACCGTATTATTGGAAGCCTGTACTTTGGACGAGAGCATACTGTCTACTCACAACAGGCGGGGCTACAATTGATGTAATTCGGGAATACATCCAAAACCAAGAAAGACCTGAATGAAATAGCGTGCTATCCATCTCCATCTAAATCACAGATTATAGATGGAGAATTCCGCACATTAGTTAAAAGGATCGCGCACTTCAGGTTCAGGTGCATCTGGCTGAGCAGGTGCTGTACCACTTTGTGATTTTTGTACATCAACGACATTACCCTCCTGATCACGGCGGGTAATTGTAGTGCTGGTGGTACTATTTTGCGGTGCAACTGCCTGCGTAGTCGGTGCAGTCGTTGTGGTTGCAGGTGGACGTGCCAAAGCACTTTCATCTATTTTAGGCACAACTGCAGGACGTAAGTTTACCGCATATAACTTAGTACTCTGCCCCATTTCATCCGCCCCTAAGTCATTGACATAAGGACGATAGTCAGCAAATTGCACCACAACAGGCTGAATCGTTTCAGGAAATTTGAATGGCAGTGCGGTCAAGGTCTGTGCAGCGTCACGTTTATTGCCAAAACTGCCATATAACATCACATATTGTTCTGCCTGCCCCTCACCGCTTAAACGAATATAAAACAGCTTGCTACGATCTGTTTGCTTTTTAATAAAACTTTTAATGATATTTTCATCATTAACTCGAAACAGTTCAATCGTGCTGTTATTTTTTTGTTCCTGAATAAATTTAGTACCGCGAAACTCAGCCTCATGCAAACCAGAAGCCGTTAAACGCGTGGTGAGTTCCAAAGGGCGGACTTCTTCTTGCAAGCCACCCAAATAGGTGGTTGCAGCAACCTTTTCGGGTTGAATTTGTAATTCAATTTCAGACTCTGGTTGTTTTTCAATTTCAACCAGTTCTTCACGGTCAGTCACCGCCCAAAAAATCAGTGCCGCCAATAAACACAGCACCGCGCCCAGCAACCAAATTGACTGTTGAATTTTTTGCCAGTGTGTACGCAGTGCTGTCATATGCTGCCTTTTATGCTTGATTGGCTAAAATCGCCTGTTTCATCAATTCTAAGTCAAACTCTTTGGTGATGATGGCTTGACCCAATTGCTTCATGAGCACCAAACGTAATTGACCATTCAGCACTTTTTTATCGTGTGCCATATAAGCCAAAAACTGATCCAGTGGAATTTGCGGACATACTATCGGTAAATTGGCGCGAGAAATGATATTTTTTGTACGCTCTACATCTTCGGCAGAAATCCAGCCCATACGCTGTGATAAATCGGCTGCCATTACCATCCCTGTCGCAACAGCTTCACCGTGTAACCATTCACCATAACCCAAATAAGATTCAATTGCGTGCCCAAAAGTATGCCCAAGATTCAATAAAGCGCGTTCACCTTGCTCTTTTTCATCATTGGCAACAATACGCGCTTTATGTGCACATGAACGATATACCGCTTCTGCCAGTACAGCAGGATCACGCGCCACTAATGCTTCCATGTGCGTTTCAAGCCATTCTAGAAACTCGACATCACCCAAAAGCGCATATTTAATGACTTCGGCTAGGCCTGCAGACAACTCACGCTCAGGTAAAGTATTCAGTTGCGACATATCGGCCAGCACCACTTGGGGCTGCTGAAATGCACCAATCATGTTTTTACCCAGTGGATGATTAATCCCTGTTTTGCCACCGACACTGGAATCAACTTGTGACAGTAAAGTAGTTGGTACTTGAACGAAGTACACCCCACGCTGAAAGCTTGCCGAAGCAAAACCTGCCATATCTCCAATCACGCCACCGCCCAAAGCCAGCACCGTACAATCACGGTTAAAACCAGCTTCCAGCAAGGCATCAAAAATAAGGGTGAGATGCTGAATATCTTTGTATTTTTCTCCATCAGGCAAAATACAGGTTGCCACTTTCTTGCCCAGTGCTTCAACAGCCGTCACATAATGACTTAAATACAAAGGTGCAACCGTGGTATTGGTCACAATCATGACTTGCTGACCTTTAATATAAGGTGCAAGTAATTCTTGGGGCTGAAGATCACTGCCAATAAAAATTGGGTAACGGCGATCGCCAAGTTCAACGTGTAAAGTCTGCATGAAAAAGTCGCTTTCTACCTAAGATATTTGCTATGAAACAATCGTATTTAAGATTTTTTGCGCCAAATCACGCGCAGCACCCTGATTAGTTTCGATAATATAATGTGCCACCTCACGATACAACGGATCACGCACTGCAAGCAAATCACGTAATCTTTGTTCGGGGTTTTCGACTTGAAGTAAAGGACGGTTTTTATCGCGATAGGTTCGCTGAAGTTGAATTTCGACAGGGGTATATAGATAAACAACAATACCACGTTGTTTTAAGAAGTCTCGATTCGGGGCTTGAGTCACCGCACCACCACCTGTAGCAAGTACAAGTTTATGCCGTGTGGTTAACTCATCAATGACCGCTGTTTCACGACAACGAAACCCTTGTTCGCCTTCTTTTTCAAAGATCCAAGGAATCGTAGCGCCAGTTTTGCGTTCAATTTCATGATCACTGTCTAGAAATTCACGCCCTAACAATTCCGCCAAATGGCGTCCTACAGTGGTCTTGCCTGCCCCCATCGGCCCTACCAAATAGATATTTGGTAGGGTGTCAAACTCTTTGCTTAGCAAGGAGTCACCTATAAATTTTGTTTAAATTGAAAATATATTAATGATTTCTTGAAACACTGTCATTAACAATTCGTGGTGTAACAAAAATCAGCAACTCACGTTTGTTGTCCGACTTGATATCTTTACGGAATAAACGTCCGATATAAGGAATATCGCCCAAGAATGGAACCTTGGTTTGTGCATTGGCAGTTTGTTGCTCAAAAATCCCCCCCAAGACCACAGTTTCACCATTATCTACCAAGACATTAGTGTTCACGAAGTTTTTATTAATCGCAATATTACCATCTGGAGTAACTTGACCAGGTGAATCACTATTTACATCCAAATTCATCTGAACTCTACCATCAGGAGTAATACTCGGGGTTACCTCTAAGCTCAATAATGCATCTTTAAATTCAGTCGTTGCCTGACCATTATCACCAGTCGATCGATATGGAATTTGTTGCCCTGATGCAACTTTAGCCTTTTGTTTATCTGCAGTCAGAACTTTTGGTGTTGAAATCACTTCACCATAGCCATCTGCTTGCAGAGCAGACAATTCCAAATCTAGCATAAAGTCAGACAAACTAATCAAACCAAATGCAATACGACTCGCACCTTCAGCAGTTACACCTAAATCGACATTCAAGTTTTGTGGACGCTCAATTTCATACTTCCAAGTTCCTACACCTGCTTCTTGCTTATATTCTGGTGTACGCAAATCCCAAAGAGTTGTATCACTTCCACCCACCAACAAGTGATTATTATTGGTAATCCCTTGTGACAAGATGCCCCACTTCACCCCCATTTCCTTGGTGAAATCTGTGGTTGCACGAACAATGCGCGCTTCAATCATCACTTGCTTCACAGACACATCCAGCAAATCAATCATTTGACGAATCTGATCAATTTTTGCTGAAGTATCGTTAATGATTAAGGTATTGGTCCGGGGGTCTACCGATACTGTTCCTCTTGGGCTAAGCAAACTACCAACACTATCACCAAGCGGATCTACTGTATTATTTGCATTATTGTTACTATTAGATGTATTACTACTATTTTTCGAGTTACGCCCTTCAGTAATCAACTTTTCAATATCTGCCGCTTTGGCATAGTTCAATTGAATATATTCAGTTTGTAGTGGCGCCAGTTTGACACTTTGTGCAATCGCTTTGGCTTCTTCTTCTTCGGCTTTAATCAATTCAGAAACAGGCGCAATCCAGATCACGTTGCCATTACGACGCTTATCTAAGTTTTTGGTTTTCAGGATAATGTCTAACGCCTGATCCCAAGGTACATCTTTTAAGCGTAAGGTAATGTTGCCTTGCACGGTGTCTGCTGCCACCATGTTAATGCCTGTAAAATCAGCCAATAACTGCAATACACGACGCACTTCGATGTCTTGGAAATCTAGTGAAATCTTTTTGCCTGTATAGCTTTGCGCTGCACGAAGTTTTAACGGGTTTTTATCAACCGGGCGTTTGAGGCTGATCGTTAGTTTGTCTTCTGCTTGATATGCCATATATTCATAGCTGCCTGCAGCCTGAATAGTAATCACGCCATTGCTGCCATCACTGTGTGCATCAATGGTCGAAACAGGTGTTGCAAAATCATTTACATTTAAACGGCGTGCCAAATGTGTTGGTACTTTATTGCCTAAAGTACGCACCACAATTTTGCTGCCTTGCTGCTGCACATCTACAGGCGTATTGCTACCGAGTAGATCAATCACCACCTGACCTTCGCCTTCACCGCCACGCTGGAAACCAATATTGGATACACCTTGCGCACTACGTTGGGCAGTCACGGCAGCCACAGGGGTTGCCGTTGTTGAGTTGATTTTTAAAATAAAGGTGTTGCCTTCAACACGCGTGGTAAATGCGCCCGCATCGGCCAAGTTCACAGTTAAACGTGAACGCTGTGCATCTGAGCTCACCTCTACAGAGCTGGCTTCTTTGGTTGCGACTGCAACGCTGTTTTGCTTCAGCGTTTGTTGCGCTTTATCAAAATCTAAAATCAAGCGGGAAGGTTGTTCCAGTTGATATGCTGCAGGTTGAGGCGGCAAACCATTAAACATGACACGAATTTCGGTGCCCTGTCCCGGAATTTGCATGGGTACGATGTTGGTAATGCTGACTTGGGCATTGGCAACTTGCATCACTGCCATTGCGACTGCGCCTATTGAAAACTGACGGAACAAATTGTTCATTGTATTACCATCCCCAAAAATAAAATCTTTCACACTGTTATTCATTTTTATTCCTTTAATTTATGGCGCAGGCCCAATTAAAACTAAACTTCTTGGACGTTCTACATAACCTTCACGACCATCTGGAATAATTTCGATTAAATCAATTTGTGTAGGTGTAATATTCACCACACGACCATGATTTACCCCCATATAGCTACCACGCTGGATACGCTCAATTTCACCATCAGGTGTTTGAATCAATGCCAAAATTTGACCATTTTGACGCATACTGCCTTTCATGGTCAGTGACTCAAGTGCGTAATTTTCCAGTGGTTGTAGCTGGCGAGCAAGGTTCGGATAAACGCGCTTCCCTGCCATAATTTTAAGCTCTGCCGCCAATGAACTTGGCATAAATGGGCTTTTGAGCTGGTGTGCTGCATAGTTAAAGGTTGGTGCAGGCTCAAACACAGGTGCAGGTTCAATGGGTAGTGGTGGCTGATTACGAATTTCAGCCATTTGTGCATTGACTGCATCAATCCGTGAATCACAACCAACCATTAATACAGTTGCCAACAGGGCTAACGAAAGCTTTTCAATTTTCATTTTTTACCCCTTTTCGCAGTATTATTTACTCTTTTATTACTCTTCTCGCTATTCGCAGCAGTATCGGTTGCACTGCTTTCCATTGTAGTTTGCGCATCTGCACTGCCTACATAACGATAAGTTTTTGCTTGCGCTTTATAGGTTACTTGCGGAATATCGGTTTTCTTGTCTTTATTTTCAGTCGCCACAATTTCAAAGTCGTGCATGGTCACAATACGTGGCAATGCTGCTGTACCGCTTACGAATGAACCAAAGGCATGATAATCGCCTGTCGCTTCAATTGAAATTGGCTGTTCAATAAAGAACTCTTGTTTAATTTCATTCTCTAAACGAATGTTTTTAAACTTCAAACCTGAATTCACGCCTGTGACGTTAATATCTTCAACTAAACCTGGAATTTCAGTTTCTTTTGGCAATTGTTCAAGTTGTTGGTTAAAGTTCGCTTCCATTTCTTGTAATTGCGCTTGGTATTGCTGCAAATTACGCAATTTAGAATCTTTTTCACGGAACTCATTTAACAAGTTTTGTTCTTGTGTATGTGCTGCTGCAATGGCATCTAACTTTGGCTTGATTACGACAAAGTAACCTAAAGCTAGAATCAGGAAAATAATAAAAATCCAGCAGGTAATTTTGACCGAAAGTGGCCAAGCACCATAATTGTTAGGATCTAGGGTATTGAACTGTTGAAAAAACTTTTCAACTGTCATTTTCTTTTTCGGAGCAACAGCAGCATCCTGATTTACTTCATCAAATTCATCGAGACTCATTGTGCTGCCCCCGCTGCTGATGTTGAATTAGATTCTGTTGGTGTTACTGGAATTGCAATTTCTTCTAAATCTGAAGTTACTACAAAAGTACCGTAACTTTCCTCTACACGAGGAACCACAGAGCTTGGTGCTTTATCTTTATTTTCTTCTTTGGCTAAGAATGAATTCATAAATGCATTGCGATACCACGGCGATGCTTCCAAATTACGCAAGAATTCAGCCACAGTATTTGGACTTTCAGCCTTGCCTTCAAAAGTGAATTTATTGCCTGTACGGCTCACTTTGGTTAAGTACATATTGCTTGGTGTCACACGCACCAATTCATCCACCAAACGCACGGCAATTGGACGCTGACTTTGTAAGCCCTGAATAAGCTTCATGCGCTCAACAATGGCATTACGCTGTTCTTGCAAGCCTTCTAAAGATTTTAATTGTACATCTAGGTTTTGGTTGGTACTGATCACCAATTGATTGGCTTGTTCTTGATCTTGTAACTTCGCGTTGTAGAAGAACCACGCCAAAGCCACCAATAACACCCCAACAGCAGCCGCTGCAATACAAAATACAATAAATTCTTTTTTACGTTTTTCTCTTAGCTCATCGCGCCAAGGGAGTAAGTTAATCTTTGCCATTAATCAAAACTCCTCATTGCTAAACCACATGCCACCATCAATGACGGTGCATCACTTTCAATTCTTTTAATGTCGATTTGTGGAGAGAAGCCCATTTGCAAGAATGGATTGGCAATGGTCACACGGTAGCCCAGTTTTTGCTGCAACAATTTCGCAAGACCTGGAATATTGGCATTCCCCCCTGCCAATAAAATGTGATCAATTTCGTTAAATTGTGAAGATGAGAAAAAGAACTGCAATGAACGTGCAGCTTGTTGCACCACCGCTTCTAAGAACGGTTCGAGCACTTCTACATCGTAGTCATCTGGCAAAGTACGGCTTTTTTTCGCACGCCCTGCTTCTTCATACGACAAACCATAACGGTTTTGAATTTCTTGTGTCAGCTGCTTACCGCCAAAGGTTTGCTCGCGGGTATAAATAATTTTGTTATTTTGCAGTACCGACAAGGTGGTCATGGTATGACCAATATCCAAAATACCAATGGTGTTCACACCCATTGGCAGGGTATCGGAGAACACTTTAAAGGCATTTTCGATGGCAAAACTTTCGACATCGGCAATTTTGGCTGTCAAGCCGCCCAACTCCAATGCTTCTACTCGTGCTTCTACGTTTTCTAAACGTGTTGCAACCAGTAACACATTGACTCGGTTTGGATTGGCTAAACGGTCTGGTTGGACTTCAAAGTCTAGGCTGACTTCATCTAATGGGAATGGAATATATTGCTCGGCGTCCATACGAATTTGAACTTCACACCACAAAGATTTGAAATGCAAAGCGCCCCTAATTGAGCCAAATTTAAGGCGTAACTTGGGTAACTGGTCGACCTAATTCCGTAAATCTGTTGAGGACTGCTACACGTGCATGAATCTCATTCACCTGA
>NZ_JACAXD010000043.1:0-9158 GCF_013391485.1 Acinetobacter sp. SwsAc5 | reverse complement strand
TGTTCCATTTTAGAGATTTGTTTAAGATAAGATATAACTCATTGAGATGTGTCATAGTATTCGTCGTTAGAAAACAATTATTGTGACATTATTTCAATGAGTTATCTATTTTTGTCGTGTACAGAGAAAAAAGATAAACATCTCAACCACAATTCAATTGCAAAAAAGCGGCAACGACAAACGATAGAGTCTATAATAATGCGCTTTCTCATTTCTCTCGGTGCAACATGGCAACTGCAAATCAATATGATGTTTTGGTATTAGGTGCGGGCGCATCGGGGCTGATGACTGCTTACATGGCAGCACAACGTGGTCGTAAAGTATTGGTGCTAGAAAAAGCCAATAAAGTGGGCAAAAAAATTCTGATGTCGGGTGGTGGTAAATGTAACTTTACCAACTTAGAAGTCGAGCCAAACCATTATATTTCACATAATCCACACTTTGTCATTTCTGCACTCACCCGTTATACCAATTGGGATTTTATTGGTTTAGTCTGCGAATACGGCATTGAATATGAAGAACGCAAACACGGACAATTATTCACTTTAAACGGCGCTAAAGAAATTTTAGCCATGCTCTTAGCCGAATGTGAAAAAACCAATCTGGTCGATATTCAAACCAATTGTGAAGTCAAAGCCGTGAATGCGGTAGATGATCAAGGTTTTCAAATTGCAACGACTTTGGGTTATTTCCAAGCAAGCGCTGTGGTCGTAGCAACTGGCGGTTTATCTATTCCAACTTTAGGTGGCTCTGGAATTGGCTATGAAATTGCTAAACAGTTTGGTCATCGTGTTTACCCGACCCGTGCAGGTTTAGTGCCTTTTACCTTCTCAGACAGCTTTAAAGAAGTCACTACACGTTTAAGCGGTAATGCGGTGGATGCGACTTTATCAAATTCATTGACTAGTTTTACCGAAGCATTGCTATTCACCCATCGCGGTTTGAGTGGGCCGAGTGCCTTACAGCTTTCTAATTATTGGGATGTCGGACAAAGTTTTAAAATTAACTTTTTACCTTACTTAGAACTCTATGACTTTTTTAAAAATAAAAAGCAAAGCAGTCCTAAAGTTTTACTGCGCACCTTACTCAGCGAGCATCTGCCAAAAAGTGTAGTGGCTGAATTACAGCAACTGATTTGGCCTGCACTCTCTGAAACGGCAATTGGCAATATCAGTGATGAAAAGCTAGAACAGATTGCAGCACGTTTAAATGCCTTTGAAGTCAAACCATCAGGCACAGAAGGTTATCGTACTGCCGAAGTCACTTTAGGCGGAGTGGATACCCAAGAAGTTTCCTCTAAAACTATGGAAAGTAAAAAACAAAAAGGCTTGTATTTTGTTGGGGAAGTTTTAGATGTAACGGGACATTTGGGCGGCTATAATTTCCAATGGGCGTGGTCATCTGCACATGCAGCATCGGAGTATGTTTAAGTTTGCTTTTAGATGAAACATGCAAACAAATGAATGTGATAAAAATGATTCTAGTCTAAACAGAATAATATTGATCTTGCCGATCAAATTGCAAAATGACAAAAGCCAGTTTTTTCTAAACTGGCTTTTTCTTTAACACCGTCACGTACTATAAAGACTTAGCAATACGTGAATCCTGTTATTTTATTCTAAATAATCGGTACGAAATAATACCAATTTTGGCGTATTTGCCAAACGTGATTCAGTTTGCTGCATTTTAAGCACAGCATTTTGTTGATGCATAGGTAACGAATTTGCCACTTGAACTTTTAAACTGATACGTAATTTGTTTAGCATATTGATTTCTCTCATTATTGTCATCCTTGCGCGAATTTTAAGACTCAAATATTTCAGCTTGGTTAAAACCCAAATTTTTTATTTTTCCCTTAAACCCTCATCAAGCTTTCCAAGTTATTGATCTGATTTATCCAAATCAGTCTTTGGCTCATTCCTGCCAAAGTTGATTAATTTTTAACATAATTTAAGAGCTTGGTCTATCCTCTTTTGGATGATTTTTCTCAACATTTTCAGTTGGTTTTGCGGTGGCTTCTGGCTTGGCAAAAACAAATTTATAGGCTGCAACAAAAAAGCCGATGGTGATGCCAGCAATCACGATTGGGGCAAAAAACTTATTGGGTGCTGATTTGGACATTATCGTTTCCTCTTTTTTAATGAATACCGAAAAGAAATCGACCAATACGGTGATTGGTCGATCATCTTAGCGATTCAAATCAAAATTTGAACAGGTTATTTCGGGTCATTTTTTGGATGTTCATCGACATCTGGTTCAGCCTCACCTGTCGAACCAAATGGGTTATTGACTGGTGGATGTTCAGGATCAACCTTTAACGTATCTGGCACAGCATGATCAGTTGCCGCTTCAGGTGTTGTAGTCACATCACTTACAGACGCTTGTGGCTGCTCAGATACAATAGGTGTCATCACATTTGATGCTGACGTTGCCGTTTCTGTTTTGTGCAACGGATTCGGTTGATTCGCCTCACGTTTGGCTTTATCAATCAAATCAGTTAACACACGTTCTGCAGGTTGACGACCACCTAAACCAAAGGCAAGTGCGAAAGCCACTGCAACAGAACCAAGAGTTAAACCAAAGGCCAAGTTCACAATAGAGTCTGCAATACCCATCGCGCGTAAGCCCATGGCTACCACCAAGCCCATAATTAAAATACGGACTAAGTTTGCCAACCAACGCGAGCTGTTATATTCACCGCGCTGTACCACTTTGGCGACCAAATTCGCTAGCCAGAAACCCACCACCAAAATGACAGCACCCAACAGAATATCTGCACCAAACTGGATAAACATGGCAATCAAGCCGCTGACTTGATCAAAGCCCAAACGGTTCGCCGCTTCAGATACCGCAAATAGCATGGTAAAGAATACGATCAGATAACCAACCACACATGAAATTTTAGTTGTACCTAAAAAGCGCTGTAAGTCGAGTTTGGCAGGAATACCATCGACTCCTGTGCCTGCAACCACTTCCACCACAATATTGGCTACAAAACGCGACACCACATAAGCCAAAATAAGAATCAGACCTGCCGCAATAATATGCGGGATCGCATTCATAATTTCATACAGCATGGCAGTCGCAGGCTGTGAAATGGCTTCAATGCCAAGTGCCTCAAAACCAATAATCAAGGCTGTGATGATCACCAAGGCGAAAACAAACGAACCGAGTAATTTAGGTAAATTTGAATTTTTGAAGATGCCAACTTTTTCAGCATGCTGTTGAATATTCAAGCTACCCAATAAACCTTCGACAATGCCACGAACAATTTTTGCCAGAATGTATCCTACAAAAACAATCACGCCTGCAATGAAGATGTTCGGTAAATACAGCACAACTTCATTCACCATGTTTTGCACAGGGAACAACAGACCGTTTAAGCCTAAAATTGACAGCACAATTGGCAAGAACAGCAATAAAATCAGCCAATAAACAATTTCACTGATATTTTGACTTAAACCACTCACACCGACATCGGCACTGAGTTTTTCATCCAACTGAGTACGTGCCAACAGTTTTTGCATCCCCACTTTAACCAGATTTGCCAAAATCCAACCAATAAAACCAACAGCAACAGCAGCCAGTAAAGAAGGAATAAACAGTAAGAACTGCTGAATCATATTACTGAATGGCCCACTGACACTGGTCAGATTCAACACATTCAGCGCACCAATGACCGCAATAATTAAAATCACCCAAAACACGACCCGCGACACAATCACTTCAATATTTGAACGATGCCCCGTTGCATTTGATAATTTTTGATCGGTACCTAATTTTTGTAGAACCTTTTTAATTCCACCCGCAACCAATAATGCAATCACCCACCCGACAAGTAAAATTGCGACTGCAGCTAAAATGGGTTGAAATTGCTCCCAATAATACATGGCATCAAAACCTCTGCCATGTAGGTTCCCATTAAAATAATCATTCATCTTGTTTAATCCTCATGGTGATTAGCTTCATTTTTAGGTTTGCACCACGGCGCAAAACTGCTTTTTATCGATTCAAATTATTGAGTAAAGCTCTATTCACCATAGAATTTGCATATTTTTTATTCAACCTTAGGATGCAGAATCGCAACAATTCTACAAAGGAGGGACAATAAACCTTGCGAAAATCCACAAAAAAGCCCTGCATCTAGGCAAGGCTGAATTTGTAAATATGAATTTTTGACGCTTAGGCTAAGCTACCGATCTGTTGCTGTTGCAGTATTACTGTCCTCTGCACGTGCTTCATCTCCAGCTGTGCCCGTTGTCGTGCTATTTGGCGTTGCTTGTTGTACGGTTGGATTAGGATGTCCAGGAGGTGCTTCGCTCGGACTCGGATTGCGATCCGCCATCATGTAAATCAGCAATGCCAATAAAAAGATTCCCACCAGTAGAAGCATATAGACTGGAATACGTTTTTTTCGCTTAATGTCTTCAGCTGAGTTTACATGAGGTGGTTTATTGAAATCATGTGGCATGTTCCCCTCACTTATGTATTTATCTGATGAATTTTTATACTAACAAGCTCCTCACGCTTATTGTGTGACAATACATAGCAAGATGGTGAAAAGATGTAATATACCTCAAGTACCACCTATGTTGCCCAATATCGACAAAGCTGCCTCTCACGGGGAAATGCGCTATAATCACGTACCGTTTTTTTGTGTACTTTGAACTTTATGGCGTATCGTCAACAAAGTGTATCGCTTGATCTTGACACTGACGTCACTCATCAATGTGCCTTGCACTATACCCGTGATGGGCATCTCATTGGTATTATTGAATTTAGCAAGCCCAGCTATCTGCTCAAATGGGGCGATTTGGAATATTTCCGTCGTCGTACCGAAGAATTTTCGGTCATGCCATTTCCAGATTGTGTGAATGCCATGATCATTGATATTCGCAACATTGCTGCATTTCTGGATAATGAAGTGCCAATTTTACCGTGGCGCTTACTTGAAGAAGAATGTCCTGTGCGTTTGGTGGTTCCTCAAGAGCGCTTAGAGCATTATGCAGGTTTTTTTGAACCGACTTGGCTAAGTAGCGATGTCGATAGCGCGATTCAGGAAATCCGCGAATATATGGATATGTTTGTGCACTAATTTCTTTGAAGAGTCACTTTCAAGCATTGCGTTCAAAAGTTGCTTTCAAAATTGAATCGCACCAAGCAAAAACCTCATCTGCAGCGTTGTAGATGAGGTTTTTATATGAATGGTGAAGATCACCTCAACAACCAATTTTTAGCGAATTGTGAAAATACATTTATTTTCAAAACTCGATTTAGGCAGCCACAAAACCTGCTTAAAACGCACCTGATCTATGCCAAAACTTCGCATTTTCTTAGATGTATAGCGCCAACCGACACAGTCTTGATATTTTTCATATTCAGGTGCCTGCCCTGCAATGGTTGAGCTTTGCTGAACTTTAATTTTCTGAAAAAAAGCGGTTTCCTTTGCACGGATTGGGCCAATATATTCATTATACATTTGCTCCATTTCAGCACTTTCAAATTGCATTTTTTGCAAACTGCCACCATGCCAACCCAACTGACTACGCAAGTTTAAATATTTTACTTTGCCCGCAGGAAACACATAATTGGCACAAGAAGAAAAGCAATACTGCGCAACTTCTACATTAAGTTGATGGTCAAAGACCAAATTGCCCAAATCAATACCTAAGCCGATCTCGCCACCCCGACTGTTGATTTTTAAGGTATCAATTTTATCTGACTGTTTAAGTAATTCCGCTGCACGTGCGTTGGCTTCAGGGCTAAGTGGCCCATCATAAATGAGTACGTGATCTTGCACAGCAACCTGAGTTTCCACCGTTTCAGCCTGTACGGTTTGTGCGACTATAAACATCAGCCCTGCGCTGGCTATATATTTGAACAGTTGATATTTGAATAGTTGTATCACATCCTCACCAATAATTTTCAACTGCAATATTACCTTCCCCGCGGCGATTCATGGTTAAACCACGTGCTTTTAAGGCTTCTTTGGTATCATCAACCATGGCAGGGTTACCGCATAACATCACATGGCTAGTTTCAGGGTTGAGTACACTGCCTGCAGCCTGTTCCAGTTCGCCATTCGCAATTAATACAGGCAAACGATCATGCAAAGCAGCTTGAGGGTCGCGAGTGATAATTGGGATAAACTCAAAGCCTGTATGCCCTTCGCCAAAAGTTTCGGCAATTTCGTGAATTTTATCGACATAAGCTAATTCGGCTTCGGTGCGCACACTATAAACCAAATAGATATATTGATATTTTGTCCACGTTTCAAAATCTTGCAGCATGGATAAAAACGGTGCAAGACCTGTACCTGTGGCCAACAACCATAAATCGTGTGGCGCAGGCAACTGATAACGCGCCAAGGTCAAAAAACCATAAGGGATTTTTTCCAAGTACAGCTCATCCCCCACTTGAAGGTGCTGCAAGTTAGAAGTAAATGCACCAGCTGGCACGACAATCGAGAAAAACTCTAAAGTTTCATCAAAGGGTGATGACACCACCGAATAAGCACGTACCACCAATTCATCATCCACTTTTAACCCGATACGTGCAAACTGCCCTGCGGTAAATTTAAAGTGCGCAGGACGAGTCATGGTGAAGCTAAACAAGGTGTTGGTCCAACGATGAACCGAAAGCACTTTTTCTAAAGTAAATTTTTCAATTGACATGATTTGAGCGTGGCATGAAAGACTGTGCTCATGTTAGCATGTTGGGGTAATTTATGAATATTTTTAAATGTTAAGGCTTGATTCATGCGCATGACTTTACGCCAGTTGGCGGTTTTTGTAGCAGTTGCCCAAGAAGGGACAGTAACCAAAGCCAGTGATGCCGTTAAGCTCACCCAAAGTGCTGCAAGCATGGCCTTAGCAGATTTGGAAGATGGCTTGGGTGCTCCACTGTTTGACCGTTTGGGTAAGCGTCTACAACTAAATGATTTGGGTCGTTTTTTATTGCCACAAGCCTTAGAAATTTTGGGTCGTTGTGAAGCATTTGAGCAAGCCGCTAAAGGTGAGCTGCAAAGCATCGATTTGCGTTTAGGCGCAACTCTCACCATTAGTGACTATTTGATGCCTGATTTAATGGCAGACTTTTTGCAAATTCAGCCGCAGGCGCATTTACAGTTACAAGTGGGCAATACCCGCCAAATGATTGAAGCTGTAAACCAATTTCAGCTAGATTTAGCACTGATTGAAGGTTCTTGTCACTTACCCCAACTCCAATGTATTCATTGGCGTGATGATGAACTTGCAGTGTGCTGTGCGCCAAGTCATCCTCTAGCGCAGTTAAACCGTGCTTTAAGCATTGCAGATTTTGAAGATGCCGAGTGGATTTTACGTGAAGAAGGTTCAGGTACCCGTGAAGTGTTTGACAATGCAATTTTAAAAGACCTGCCTGATGCCAATATTCGTTTAACTTTGGGTCATAACGAAGCGATTTTAAAAATTGTCGCAGGTGGGATTGGTATGTCGTGTATTTCACGATTGGCGATTGAACCTTTACTAGAAAAAGGTCAATTGGTGATTTTAGATACACCTTTCTGGCAACTGACGCGCCCGTTATTCATGTTGGTGCATCGTCAGAAATACCAAGGGCCTGGCTTAAAGGCATTTATGAAGTTTTGCGACGCGAAATAGTTTATAAAAGAGTACCGATGATGGTACTCTTTTTTTAGCGATTAAACTGACTCTCACACGGTATGCCGTCACCATCACCGTCCATTTTAGTATTTGGACAATTTCGTATAAAGAATAATGCTTCTTCGTAAGACGTCATTTGACTACAGTGCTCACGCCCATCACAAGTAAAGTTCTGTTCAACAACAGGAACTTCTACTACTTTTTGTAC
This sequence comes from Acinetobacter sp. SwsAc5, assembly GCF_013391485.1. Classification (NCBI taxonomy): domain Bacteria; kingdom Pseudomonadati; phylum Pseudomonadota; class Gammaproteobacteria; order Moraxellales; family Moraxellaceae; genus Acinetobacter; species Acinetobacter sp. SwsAc5. Next base: position 1,307 of record NZ_JACAXD010000043.1, on the reverse strand, counting down.
TGATAAAGCTTCAGGCTGACTATTTTGCCAAGCTTGGTACTTATTAAATACTGCATAAGCCAAGCCGAATATAATCAATATACCAATATAAGTAACAAAATTGGATGAGTTATTTTCAGACTTCTGCTGTCTTTTATGATTCTGCTTTGTCGTATGAATTGCCCTTGATTGAGGTGTATGCCTTTCGACTGCAACCTTAATATCTAGACGGACAATATTATCTGCTTTGAACTTGCCATTTTCTTCTACTTTACGAAATTTTAGATTTTCTCCCACTTTTAGTGGAATATTTTTATTGGGAAAATCTTTAATATGAAAAAATAAATCTTTAGGCTCTCCTTCTATTTGAATAAAACCAAAGCCTCGTTCTTCGTTATAAGTTTTTATTTTCCCTTCTAAAAACATAAATTACTCTTTTCACGTTAATTTTTGATTATTGTACAAAAAAAGAGGCGAAAATGCCTCTTTTCTGTGCATGAAAACATTTAAAACTAACGCTTTAAGTTTGATAACAATGCAGACGTAATCGACGTATTCGCAGCAACCGCTTTGGCTTTTTTTGCTTTTTTGGATTTATCTTCTACAGGTTCAATATTAATGGCTTTATAACGATCACCATTTTGAACCACATTAAATTTAACGCGATCATTGCGCTTTGGCTCGCCTTCAGCCGCAGGAAAATCCGAGATATGGAAAAACACTTCACCTTCAGGTGCGGCAATAAATCCATAGCCTTTTTCAGCATTATATTGTTTGATTTTCCCTTGATATTGTTCAGATTTCATGGCTTAACCTTTTACGAGCTGCACTTTATATGAGTATATAAAAAAGAGGCAGTTAATGCCTCTTTTTCACCGACATTCGGCTTAATCTTTTTGCACTGAACCAAAAATTTTATCGCCTGCATCACCCAAGCCAGGCACAATATAACCATCTTGGTTTAAACCTTCATCTACCGATGCAGTAAAGATCACCACATCTGGATGCGCGGCTTCTACACGTTGAATGCCTTCTGGCGCTGCAACCAAAACCATCACACGAATGTCTTTACAACCACTGGCTTTGAGCAAATCAATCGCTGCCACTAAAGATGAACCTGTGGCAAGCATAGGGTCAATAATCATCGCAATACGGTTTTGTACATCTGGTACTAATTTTTTGTAGTACGTACGCGCTTCTAAAGTAAGCGTCCGCTGAACCCCATGCCTATTTTTTAATTCGATTTAGGTTTCCAGCAGTGCGGCAGCAATTCTTCAATCTGGGTCACTTTATGTGTCGGCAGCCTTTTCAGCACATCACTTAAATAG
>NZ_JACAXD010000042.1:0-13258 GCF_013391485.1 Acinetobacter sp. SwsAc5 | reverse complement strand
CGTTTGAAGGATAAAAAAAGAATTGGGATTCAGCCCCAGGTTGAAACTTAATACGAGATCAAAGGGGTCAATTTTACTTTGCCATTTGTAAGGTAAAAGGGGTCAATTTTAGAATGCCGTTGACAATGTTCCTGAGTTTATCTAGGCTGTTCAGTTTTGCTATGTCTTTTTCTATAGCATCGTTGCTCTCCCGTATTCTGCGATTGTTATCAATATTTGGGCGATGATAGACAAATAGTGCCCAGATAAGATCTTCATCTGGAAGTTGTGTCAGGAATGATTTTAGATTGTCTAGTTCAGAATTGCGCATTTTGTATCCTGTTTTTAAAAAGCTTACGTCATACTTTAGGTAATAAAAACAATACTTTCTACTAAGTTTTTCACTCTATTTCCCCTTGTTTTGCACTATATTTTTAAAAGCTTTCTACTAAGGGATAAGGGGGTTATAAATAAAAAATGTTTAGGCAATATAAGTTTTTAATTTAATTTTTTTATAACTAAAATTAGGTACTAAAACGATATAGTCTAAAATTCATTTTATTCCTTAATTCTAGCTTTTTTGAGACTAGAGCCTGCATGAATTTAAGCGTAGAGCAGGGAGGAAAAGTTTTTCATGTGGAGAATAGGTACTGCACTACAGGAGGAATTTGGACTCCCTAAAGCTTTGGTTATTAATCTAATCGTTTATTAGGTAACCCTCTATTTTAAAGTAAACGTATACATATACTGAATTCCCTATACCTATGTAACTATCACACACATAGGTTTAAACATGAGAAATTTAATTAATCAGGCACAACTTACACTTGATATTGAGAACTTCTTAAAATGTCTTAAAAGAAGAAGTAGGGAATGGGATGAATTCTATTCACAGCTTACTAATCTGTTATTAGACTTTAATGATATTTATGATCCTGATGATGAATACCCAGGTTATCTTAAATTCTTTGTAATTCTGAGATACGACTTACAAAGCATAGACTCTGATGAGGTTGATCTTAAAGATGAATTGGAAATGATTGGGTATAGAGAGATCAGAAAATGGTTTTTAGATTTATCTGAGGATTTTGAAAAAGATTATAAGATAATCGAAAAACAGAAAGATGAAAATAAAATTGAAGTGCAGAAATATTGTAGATCAATACTTAATAAATGTAGTCGAATATTAGTCGCTCGTGTGGACTTGGGGTATTTGCAAGAATATTCTAGTCGAATTAGAGTTGAAGATATTTATAAGGACTTAGATATACTCCTTAATCGTATCCAAAATAAAGATGGCATATTTAAACATGTAATTGGATTTGCATGGGGAATAGAACAAGGTGGTAAAAGTAAAGGTTTTCATTGCCACTTAGCAATCATCTATGATAATGCCTACCGTGCTGGAAGCGCGGAATATTGGGGGAATGAAATTATTGAATTATGGAAGGATATTACTAGAGATTTTGGTCAAGGCTATAATTGTTGGAACCATAAACGTGTAGCGGAACTTCGAAGTAAAGATGAGCTAGGGATCGGTGTGATTCATCGTCGCGATTCAACTCAAGTGGCAAATTTTATTAGAGCAATGGAATATATTGCTGATCATCATAAACGTACTCTTCAATACTTACGCGTTAAGCCAAGAGGACGAAGAGTATTTGGTAAAGGTCAGTTAAGAGCACAGTATGATAGACGCTAAATGAAAATAATCTCAGATATACATTATCTAGGTGAAAACGAGGTTTTAAATACTTTGCAAGGCTTGCCAATCGGTGAGCCTTTGTCATTTCTAGAGGTATATATTATGAGTTTAAATTGTCCTTATTGCTTATCGGATCAGGTCATTCAGGTTGTTAATCAGCAAGTGAGTGGATCTGATTCCACAAGTCTAGCAGCATCAGCTTCGTTTGCCACCATTGGTGCATCCATTTCTAAAAGCTTTCCATTGCCTATATCCCCACTGCTTGGCGGGCTTGCAGGTGCGGTCATTGGTGGTGTATTTAGTAGCGTGTTTGATGAGCCGAAAAAACCAATCACCCTGACCTACTATCACTGCAATCACTGTCAGCAGAATTTTCGTTGAATCATCATAGGAGATAAGAACGATGGCACATCAAATCGAACAAATCGCCTATGTTGGCGAAACCCCTTGGCATGGTCTGGGTAATCAGCTGAGTCCGAATCAACCACTGGAAGTCTGGGCACAGCAAGCCGGGATGGATTGGCGGATTGAATCCTCGAATGTCAGCTATATGGCACAGAATGAACGTGGTCAGAGCATCATCATGCCTTTTGAAGAGCAGCGAGTGTTATACCGTTCAGATACACATGCACCTTTATCTGTGGTCAGTCAGCGTTATCAGGAAGTTCAGCCTAAAGAGATTCTGGAGTTCTACCGGGATCTGACTGAGCAATCTGGCTTTGAGCTAGAAACCGCAGGGGTTTTGAAAGGTGGGAAGAAGTTCTGGGCTTTGGCACGTACCGGGCAAAGCACCGCGTTAAAGTCCAAAGATGTCAGTAATGGTTATATTCTGCTGGCTACTGCGTGTGACGGCACGTTGGCAACGACAGCACAATTCACAAGTATCCGGGTGGTCTGTAACAACACCTTAGCCATTGCCCTACGTGGGCAGAGCAGTAGTGCTGGTGTAGTGAAGGTTCCACATAGTACCAAGTTTGATGCAGAGAAAGTGAAGCAGCAATTAGGTATTTCAGTGCGTGCATGGGATGAGCACATGTACGAGATGAAACAGCTCACACAGCGTAAGGTGAGTCAACAGGAAGCCAAGGCTTACTTTGATGCCGTGTTCAATAACAGCACCATGTCAATTTCTGATCCTGAAGAAAACATCATTCAGTTCTATCGTAATGTCGCGCAGCAAGCTCAGGAGAAAAAGCCTGAACCGAATGGTCGTGCCATGAATAAAGCTTTGGACATGTTTAATGGGCAAGGACGTGGTGCTGACCTGTCATCCGCCAAAGGCACTGCTTATGGCTTACTGTGTTCCATCACAGAATTTGTGGATCATGAACGACGTGCCATGAGTACCGATCATCGTTTGGACTCAGCATGGTTTGGAGCTGGCGCAGGTCTTAAACAACGTGGGCTAGAACAAGCTTTGTCTTTGATAGCCTAAGCTCATGTAATCCATCCAACCTTAACCCTGCAAGTCTCAACAATCGCTGAGTACAGCACACACGTAACTCTCTCTACTTACTACTCACAATCAATAATCTGAATCAGCATGCATATAGCCATACCCGACCTCGTGTCGGGTATGGCTTTTTTATACGCTTCTTTTTTACAAAAACTGAAATTTATAAGGATAGAACCATGAATCAAATCGCACCGATTTCAAATCAGACTGTACAGGCAGGTGTTCAAACTGCATTAAATCCATTAACTACACCTAAACGAGCTAGTTTTGCAAAACGCTTAGTCAACACCAAAGATATGGCGTATCAAGATTGGCTTGAAGTCCGTAAACAAGGCATTGGCAGCAGTGATGCAGCAACAGCATGTGGCTTAAATCCATACATGTCCATGTTAGAGCTTTGGCTGATCAAAACAGGTCGTCAGACTCAATCCATTGAAGATGAAAGTTCAGGTATAGCACCTCTGTATTGGGGTAAACAGCTCGAACCTTTAGTGGCAGAGTATTACAGCATGCACACCAATAATAAAGTTCGTCGAGTCAATGCTGTATTACAGCACCCTGATCCTGATAAACATTTCATGTTAGCAAACTTGGATTACTCTGTTGTAGGAAGCGGCGAAGTTCAGATTCTTGAATGCAAAACAGCAGGTGAGCATGGAGCAAAATTATGGCGTGATGGTGTGCCTTTATATGTGCTTTGTCAGGTACAACATCAACTGGCGGTGACTGGTAAACAGGCAGCGCATGTTTGTGTCTTGATCTGTGGGCATGAAACCAAGATTTTCAAAGTGACACGATCAGAATCCGTGATTGAACATATTGTTCAAGCAGAACGATATTTCTGGGAATGCGTAGAAAAGGATACACCACCATCCGTGGATGCAAGTGAATCCGCAGCTAAAGCGATTCAACAACTCTATCCAGCGCATGTACCTTTAACGGTAGAGGATCTTTCGCAAAATGAAAATGCCAATTTGATGTTCGATCAGCTCATCAAAATGAAAGAAGAGATTCAGCATCAGCAGGAACGCTTTGATCAGCTTAAACATGAAATCCAGATGATGATGCAAGACAAGGAAAGGGCAGTCTTTGCAAATGGCTCGGTAGTTTGGAAGAAAGCCAAGGATTCTATCAGTCTCAATACCAAAGCATTGCTTCAGCACCAGCCTGAACTCATTGAGCTTTATCCACTTGAAAAGCAGGGCAGTCGTCGATTTAACATCTATACCGACTAAGTCCTATTTACACAGCACCAAATCAAAAATTCACAAAAATCGCTCCCCGCTCTCTACCCTTCGGTAGAGAGCAAATCGGTCGCGATTTCTGTAGCACTTTATCTGGCTCTACATTCTTTGGGTAACTTATTTGGTCCTTGTTCCGACCTACATACATAGACCCAAATTTGTAAGGTAATACATTAAGGAATATCAACATGATCAAAGGTCTAGCGATCACACCGCCTACACTTGGGCGTATCAGTATTGGGCGAGTCGTGGAAAAGAATGGCAAGCGATTGCCTGAAAAAGATGACCAATTCACCATTACCTCTCAAATCCAAAATAAAGAAGGATGGGTCAAGCACCCATTAGATGAACAGCTACGAGCCAATGCATCAAATCAGAAACTTCGTTCAATCCCTGTCCGCATGATCTTTAATGATCCTGATCTGAACTTGCGAGCAGAGTACACCTTATTTGATCGCCAGACTGGACGACCTATCTGTGTGGGTGATGGTCAGACTTGTCAGCGTTTAACCAACCAAGGCGTTGAACAGCACCCGTGTCCTTCACCTGATTTGTGTCCATTAGCTCAGGGCGGGCATTGCAAGCCCTATGGACGTTTGCACGTGAACTTAGATGAGTCGGATGAATTTGGCACATTCATTTTTAGAACGACAGGCTTTAACAGTATTCGGACTTTGGCAGCTCGTTTGAGCTATTACCATGCAGCATCGAATGGTTTGCTTTCGTGCTTGCCACTGCAACTGACATTACGAGGTAAAAGTACGACTCAAAGCTATCGTCAGCCTGTGTATTACGTGGATTTAACATTAAGAGAGGGGATTGATTTGCAGTCTGCTATTCATACTGCACGTGAGATAGATCAGCAAAGTAAGCAGGCAGGATTTAATCAAAAGGCGCTTGATCAGATGGCACGACAGGGCTTTGCTAATGCGAAGTTTGAAATGGATCTAGAGGAAGGATTGGATGTAGTAGAGGAGTTTTATCAGACAGAGGAGCAACAGCAGTCAGTTGTTCAAAATGAGTCTTTTAATATTCAACAGGGTTTAAAAGGCTCAGTGACTGCGTTGAATTGAATCGGACAGTGTAAAACCTTACGGGATTGCCGTATCTCATGAGCGAGTTGCTCGACATCATGAGATCGGAGTAAACACCATGAGTACATTTGTAGGACAAACATTCCAAATGAACCAACTGATTAGTATCAAGCAGGTTATGGAAATTGTTGGTGTTGGGCGTTCTACCATCTATGAAATGATAGATAAGAACTCACCTTATTACGATCCGACATTCCCGAAGAAAGTCAAAATCACCCAAAACCGTATCGACTGGTCAGCTTATGAGATCCACCAATGGATTGAAAATAAGTTGGCGAATCGTGCATAAGACTGGGAGCCTCGGCTCCCTTATTTTTTACTCAAATTTGATTAGTAATAGCTTTTTAATAGAAAAATATATTATTGAAGGTAACTAAAAGAAGCAAATTCTAAATAATTATTTAGAGATTTGATCAAGAACTAGCTCTAATCCCACACGAGGATCAATATTTAAAGCATTACAATACCAAACATATTCAATGACATCTAGACGTCTTTCCCCATCTTCAACACGTTGAATGTACGAATGTGGTTTCCCCATAAGTTGGGCGAGGCTACGCATAGTAAGGTGTCGGGATTGGCGCTGTAGTTTTAGCCAATCCCGTAAAGCCACCATTTCATCGGTGTGAATACTTTTAGTCATGGCATCTTTTTAAGACACCTTGATTCAAGTACTCAAATTGAGTACATTGTTTAAATAATTGATTTTATTTTTTTATGTAATAAATGGTAAAGTTAGGTATGATATTTTTTTCAATAAAAAATACACTATTCCAGTAAAAAGAGACACCACCTGTCCAACTTGCAAGCAAAATAGTGAATGAAAGAGGGGGGGTAAAGTGAGATATGAAAAATATAGAATCAAGCCGACATGAAACTTTGGCAAATCGTTTAGCAGATATTCTCACCCGATTAAACTCTGGCTATAGGCTAGAACCCAATGAACTTGCTAAAGAATATGAAACACATCCACGAACGATAAAAAGAGATTTTGATCGTTTCGAAGGATGTAATATTCCTTTGCAAAAAGAAGGAAAATATTATTTTTTAGATCCAAAGTATTTAGGGCAGCTTACTTTTAAAGATATACAGACTTTTTCGCAGATTTCAGGGATTCGACATTTATATCCTAAATTAGATGTTTCTTTTTTGCGTGAGCTATTGGATAGCCGGGTCTATGACGCTAAAGGGTATTCTGTTGAGGATGCATCACAGTTTAGATCATTATTCAGGTTATTTAGTGACGCTATTCTTAAGCATCAACAGATTGCTTTTATGTATAAAGGTGAACCTCGCATCGTTGAGCCTTATAAGTTGCTGCATCATCACGGTTCTTGGTATTTGGCTGCTGTGCGTAAAGGGGAGTTGAGAGCTTATCGTTTAAGTCGAATAGAACTGTCCGCACATTCACATGAGTTATCAAGTTTCAAACCACAGCAGAGCATATTTTCTCAACTTGAAGATGAAGAAAGTATTTGGTTTGGTCAAGAAAAACATGAAATTGTATTAACTGTACATGCCGATGTTGCATCACATTTTCAGCAAAGAGCACTGTTGCCTGAACAGCAAGTGATTAAGCGGCTGGATGATGGTGGTTTATTGTTGTCTAGCCGAATAACGCATACCACACAGATTTTACCTTTAGTCCGTTATTGGATTCCACATCTGAAAATTGTAAATCCAGAAGGATTGCAAGTAGAGGTGGAAAGAGAGTTAAAGAATTATATAAGTTTTAATCATATACAAGTTGAAAAATGACATATTAAAGAGGAAAAATAAATGGTATTACCGCTTGTACCGTTGTTAATCGGTGTTGGAGCAGCAGCAGCTGGAGCGTATGGTGTTAAAAAAGGATCAGATGCAAAAGCTGGGTTTGATACAGCAAAAAGAATTTTTCGTCAGGCTGAAAATAAATTGGATGAAGCTGATGAAACTCTTGAAGAAATGCGAGTGAAAACCAATGAGCGCTTAACTATTTTGGGAGCAACACGTATTGCTGTGGTTGAGCAATGCTATATCCCTTTTAAGAAAGTGTTAGAGGGAATTAAGAATATTGAAATTAGTCAAATGCCTGAATTAAAAGGTATTGATGTAGAAGATAGGTTGTTAGAGTTAGATAGATTATCTTTTTCATTACCTGAAATAGTATCTGGAGTGGGTGCCGCAGGAGCAAGTGGAGCATTAACAGCTTTAGCTGCTTATGGAGGTACACAAATGTTGGCTGCTGCTTCAACTGGAACAGCGATTAGTACACTCAGTGGTGCAGCTGCAACAAATGCTACCTTAGCTTGGTTAGGTGGTGGAAGTTTGGCTGCTGGTGGTTTTGGGATGGCTGGGGGAATGGTTGTTTTGGGGGGAGTTGTTGCTGGTCCAATTTTAGCGGTTGGCGGGGCAATGTTAGCTGCCAGTGCAGAAACTGCTGTTGATGATGCTAAAAGAAATTTAGCTAAAGCTCATGCGATTTACAATGAAAAAATGATTGCAGCTAAAACAACACGTGCTATTGGTAACGCTGCTCATGCGATTGCAGGTTTAATTGAGCAATTGAGTGGAGTTGCAGATGAGTTAATCGCTGAGATAGAAAAAATACGCAAACACAAAGATGATTATCAAACATTTACTCAAGCAGAAAAAGCAATATTAGCAAATGCTTTTTTGTGTATGGGGGGAATTTCTGCATTGGTGAAAGCTCCATTAATTAAAGAGAATGGCGCTTTGGATGTGGCAATTCGTGATGTACGTGACCAAGCTAAAGACTTGGTTGATCGTTTAAATAGTATCTAACAGGAGAGTGAAATGAATCAGGATACTTCAGCAAAGTTATTAGAAATTGAAAATAAAATTTCTAAAGTTCAAGAGCGTATCGAAACAATAGAGGACTTAATTAATGATAAGTGGGATGTCTCTGGAAGTATGACGAAAGGGGTTTTTGAGTCTGATGAAAAATTCTATAAACGTTTTGATCAAGCAGAAGAGGTTGCTCGTAACTTTGAACGAGCTAAAACTCCAGAATTAAATACATATCGTCAAGAATTAAAACAGCTTGAAGGGCAAAAACAACAGCTGAATCAGCAGCTTTTTGCGGGCCTAGATGAGTCAGATGATTTCTAATTTTTGATTATTTTCTAAGATGGAATGGTTATGACTTATCTTGATGAGGTGTTGTACATCTTTGTAGATGATATATCAACAAAGCTTAATATTGATTTATCTTGGATATTAGAGCAACGCAGTGAAAAGTTGCAGTCTACTATGTCCAGACAATATAGTGATGAATTGAAAGGTGTATTTAAAACCAAATTGGATCGTCATAATCTAAACCTTCAAAAAAAATTATCCGATATTCAGGACGTCGCAATCAATCGTTTAGAGCAGTCTATTATTGATTTTGGTGAAAAATATATACCAGTAGAACGTCTGCAAGAATTAAAACAGCAGGGTATAGATATTTCTGATTCACTGAATACAGCAATAAACGATATAGATAATGTTAAAAATATTGTCGAGTTTGCCAAAGGGAATATTCCAGTCAATGAAATTGCCCAGTGTGAAGCTGTAAAAAATCTGGTGCAGTCTGCAGCACAACGATATTTACAGAATAATGAGAGATTGGTGATACCTCTACAAGCCTTTGAAAAAGTCAAAGCCTTCTGGGAGTATCAGGTAGAGTTAGGAAATCTTGATGTCGAAGTAGTTATGGAAGAATTACTTGCAGGGCAAATTTCCAGAAATAAAGCTCTTATAGAAGGAACTTGGGTTGAAACTGTGATTATCACCTTTTCCGATGAGGAAAAAGCTAAAGAGAAATTACAGAATTTAGCTGATCATTTTTTAATTGCTGAATCTGAACTTTACTATCAGGGAAATTTTGTTACTCATGAAGTGATTAAACACGCTAACCTCAGTATAAAACAAGCGATTGCTTATATGGTAGGACGATGTATTGTTGAAATACGTCAAGCATGGAAAGATAAGAGTGTGGATTTTTCTACACGATTTAAAAATGTAATAGATGACACTCAACGAAAATTTAAAGAAATATTTGAAGAGGATTTTATAAAAAAATTATCAAAATCTGTAATTGATTATGTTATTGGATTAATTTCAGGCTTTTATAAAAATATTTATAAAGCAATTCAGAAAGGTGGAAAATATTTCAAGATTATTTGTGATGAAATGTGGTTGTTTATAACGGGTAAAAATAAATCCTTATTCCAGACAATTTCTAATATAGCCAAAGCAATAGCTGCTTTAGCTGTTATAACTTTGATTGTAGGATTATATCAATATTTAATTAGCATTGGCATTCCAGAAGTATTTTCTGTTGTGATTACTTCATTTGTTTCAGCATTATTGATGGTAGCAATTTTTCGTTTAATTGAAAAAGTTGCACAGATTACGGGTTCTGTATTTTATACACGAGATGTTGCCCGAGTCCGTCGTCAGGAAGTTGAGCGAATTTGTGAAGAAGTATTGCCTCTAATTGAAGAGAAAGTTGCTCTGTTAGATGGTTTAATTGAGCAGGAAGATAAAGAGCGGGAAGCAATTTTTAATAAATCTTTTGAACAAATTACGTCATCTTTAACTTCTATTGAAATAGACCAAATTGTTTTAGCTTATCAAAAGTTATATCAATATTTAGGAAAAGATTTACCATTTAAAAATGAAAAAGAATTTGATGATTTCATGATGGATGGTAAGAATTTTGTGATTTAAGTTAAGAGTAGAGGGGAGTATGGAAATAGTAGCTTGGTTAAAAGTCTTATTAGATAAAATGATGAATAATTTATTTGGGTGCATTATTATATCGATAATATGTTTGTTTTTTGGTCCTATAGGTTGGCTTTTTATTATTTTTGTTTGGATTAATTTCTTTTTTTTAAGAGAAAATAATAATTTTCCTGAGTAATTTGATTTTAAATCAGATAATTTCTTAAGGAGAGGATTATGAGTTTCTGGAATAAAGTAGGGCAAGTAGCGAAAGTTGCTGGAGAGTATGCTGCAAAGGAAATTAAAAATGAATATGAGGGAGCTAAGGAGCGATCATCTCAATATTCTCAAGAAATGCCAGAATTGAGCGATAAGCAATTGGCTAATATTATTTTAACAGAAGCTAGCAGATCTCCATTGAAATTAATAGCCGCTCGTAAAGAGTTAAGTCTTCATTAAAAAGTAAACATGTATTCTTTTCCGAATAGGTTTGATACTTTCTCAACCCATTGCTCTATTTTGTCAGCTGCCATGACTTGAAAATCTCGCCAATAATATTTCATCTGCTTCCATACCATCTCGATTCGATTTAACTCAGGGCTGTAAGCTGGAATAAAATACAGATTCGTCGAAAAGTTAGTTTTAAGTAGCTCTCTGTAATCAGCCATCTTTTTACTTCTATGAATCGAGGCATTATCAACAATAAGAACCAATGGAAGGTTATAAGTCTGTTTTACTTGTTGAGCTATTCCAGTTAAATAGGCATAAAACCAAGTGCTTGTAACTGACTCTTGTAAACAACTTGTCACCAGTTTCCCCGTTGAAAGCAAACACCCCATGACATTAACTCGTTTTAATCTTATTGCATCAACCGCATGAACATCACCTATCTTTGTCCACGCATAGCGGTTATCAGGTGTAGATGAAAACCCTGTTTCATCAACATAACCTAATATAATTTCACCACGTGCCGCTTGCTCTCGTAATTTTTCAATCTGCTGTGTTGCTTGTTCAAATGCAATCGGATCTCTTTTTTTTCAAGCTATGACGGGTACGCTTGAAGACCATACCTGAATCACGTAAAAACTTACGAATGGTTTCAACAGACACGGACACTTCGTATTCTTCATGTAGTTTGACTCGGATTTGTTCTGCATTGAGTGGACTTGTATTGACCCAATCTAGGATTTTTGCCTGATAGTCTGAGATCAATGTATTGGGCCGACCTGAGCGATGACCTTCTTTAATCGATTCAAACTCATACAATTCCCAACGTCGGCGTTGTAGCCTTATGGTTTCTGGGATACGTTCTTGTAGAGTGGCAACTTCCGCAACACTTTTACCTTCAGAAAGCCAGAGAATAGTTTGGGCACGTTGTCTTTCACGCCAATGTTTTGCATGCTTGGCCAGAAAAATGAGTCGTTCTCGCTGTTCTAAACTAAGTGGTACAGAAACAATTCGAGGCATGTGTGAACATCTGTTAACTAAAAAAACTTTTTCGCATGATTAGTTATTTTTGTCAACTTAAGAAATAGAGGTTATGAAACTATGGAAGATATTGAAAGGATTTAACTTTTGAATTAACTTGATTTTTTTAATTTTGAGAGCTGGATATAACTTGCCTGTAAGTATATCTAGCTTTTATATTGAAGCATCATAATTTTAATAGCAAAAATTCTAAATACTTATAATAGTTGGTAACCTCTTCATAAAGTATTAAAGGTAAAGTAGAGATTAGGTTATAATTAAAAAAATAATATTTTAATATGAAGTGGCTTGATTTTAAATTGATTTATAGTTTTTAATATTTTTTTATGAGGATATTTTTAATATAAAGGTTAAAAATGGTTCATGAAAAAAATAATTAAGAAAAATTGTAAATTTTATAAGAAATTTTATTTGAAAACTATAGGTATAGCTTTTCCTTCAATTATAATTTCGACTTCTTTGACCATCTGTATTTTGCAGTTTTGGAGAGTCACCTTTAGAAAACTACCATAATGTAAAAGTTGGCTAGAACCTTGTGTAAGCTGACTATGACAGTTACCACGGTTAATTGAAATTGCTTGAATTTTAATAGGCCGATTAGCTAAAGAAGTCACTACAATATGACTACGGTCTTGTATTTCATTAGTCCATTCATTCACCACAAAATCAGGTTCAAGACGGACTTCGACTGGGTCATTGAAACTTTCACAACCTGCTAATAGACTACAAAATAGGTAGATAATTGATAGTTTTGAATAGTTGCGCAGCATATTGATCCCAATTTATATTTAAGACAAAATGCTCCCCTTTTATCTAGGTAAAAGGAGAGCATTTTTTATTTGCTTATTTCACCATATTGGTTGTTATTCATATCCCCTTCTTTTGCCCACCAAATAATCAGTAAAATAATTCCAATTACTGTAAGGCTAATGAGATACCACCAACCAGATTTTCCTATGTCATGTAGTCGGCGAGTAGAAACAGCAAGAAAAGGAATAATTGTTGCTAAAGTAACTACCCCGTAAAAAATAACTTCAGTTTCTAAAATTGCGTCTAAAACCATTGCAAAAATATTGCAGACTACTAATGCGAGATAAAAGAACCAAAATTCTTTACGTCTAGCACGTCCATTAAAATTTGCATAATTTTTTAAGCACTTAATAAACCAATCAAAAATATTGTAATCTTCTTCTGATTTTTCGGTACTATTGGTCACATACGAATTTGATCTAATAGAGTTATCTAGTGCTTTATATACACCGATCGCTTGTCCCGTTGTGTCAAGATCAAAGTCGATCTTAATGCCACGTTGAGGTAGAAAATTTTCCTTCCATTCGCTACCTATAAATGAATAGCGTTTTTGATCTTCCCCTGAAATAATTCCACTATTGGTTTGAATTGAAAAATCAAGAATTATACCTTTCACTTTTATGCTCCTAAATTTAACAAGTTGATCTCTGTACACGACAAAAATAGATAACTCATTGAAATAATGTCACAATAATTGTTTTCTAACGACGAATACTATGACACATCTCAATGAGTTATATCTTATCTTAAACAAATCTCTAAAATGGAACAA
>NZ_JACAXD010000041.1:0-14775 GCF_013391485.1 Acinetobacter sp. SwsAc5 | reverse complement strand
TCGCAAGAGATGCGATGGATGTCTGATTATTTGTAGTCATAAATTTAAGTCCCCACTTGTTTCTAAGTGGGGACTAAATTAAGGCTTATAGGATGAATTCAGAAGGTGTGTTCAGCGGACGCTTACATATAAAAAAATCTAATTTGCAAACAAGACGTATTGAGTAAAAATATAAGTAATTGAATATTAATGATAAAATATGTGAGGGTATGGCAGATTAGTAAGAAAACTATAATATTTGTGTTCAGATATTAGAAATTAAAAATAAAATAATTATAAAATTCAAAGGCTTATTTTTTTACTCTATTTAGGAAACTCCGGAATTAAGTCGACCACTTACCCAAGTTACGCCTTAAATTTGGCTCAATTAGGGGCGCTTTGCATTTCAAATCTTTGTGCAACAAAGCCAATTTAAACTAATTCTAACTGTTCGGCTTCTTCTGTAACTTCAATATCTTCAGCAGCAGAATTTTCAAATTCATCATTTAACCAACGCTGTAATAAACTACGCATTCTTGAGCTTGGTACATAAATATTGATTGGGTTACCTTCACGAATAGCAGAACGCCATATCCATTGGACCATCTCAGATAGAGCGAATACATCTTCCTTAACAGGGAATCCCTTCATAGCTGAAGCTTTAACAACCATTGGATTTGGATATAGGTTCATCAAGTAAGCTAAGTTGGTTTTGTCTTTGTATTCGTTAGTTGCCTTTGTATTGAAGGCTAACCATTCTTCTTTATAGCGTGATCCAGCAATTGCTGAATGTGCTTCTTTAAATGAAGTCCAAAGTCTATCTGACTTTTTCGCTTTAACATGGTTACGGAAATAGTTATCAAGATTTTTTGACAACTGCTCACATAAAGCTTTCTTATTTGATTTGAATTGGCTTGAACTCAATGCTGTAGTTTTAGTACCAATCTCATTAATAAACTTGTTATCTGAAATAGTGACTAAATGCTTAATTTGAGAAGGCTTGTTACCAAAACGGATCAGTTCATACTCAACGCCATACGATTTCAAATACGCTGACATTTGAGAGCCTTCAAACATATAAGTAGCAATCCAGACTTCTTTAAAAGATCTCAGTGTGTCGATACTCAATTCCCAAACAATCAGCTTCTGGTCCACATACAAGAGCTGACCGAGATCACACATTGTTGCTAGGTTTTCATATTTCGTACCTGTCGGGTCACCACCGTTATCACCATACTTTTCACGGTTGAAACGAAGAGTGACAGCATCATCATCAACATGAATCCAACCTAAACGGAAAAGAGCTTCTAACTCTGTAGATGAATGCTCTGTATATACATCATAGACTTGAATTGTTTCGTCAATAATCAGTACATAGTCTTTCGCATCATCCAACATATTTGGTGTTAGGTTCATAAAGAGCTGATGTGTACTGACTACGTTTTCTTTGTTCTTTAACAGGTATTGCAAGCTTTCAGCTTTATTTCCACCCTTATAGCTTGGATGCTTGAAACGTCTTTCCTTCAAAGGAGCATCATCTAAATATGCGTAATGAACGCTTGTATCGTCTTCTGTGGTAATTAAAGGACGTTTTAATACATCTTCAAGATCGTATGTTGTACCTGAAATACGATGGCATTCATCAAGTAATGGAGTGATGTAAAGAAAGTTCTGGTCTTTTTCTGCTGTTCTAATGTTTTCTATAATTTGAGTAGTCTTACCGCTACCCATCATTGCATCATAAACTTTAAACACTGTGCTTATTTTTCCTATTTGCACGTTTTATTATCCTCATTGCATATTGTTGTAATGGAAGACTGTTCTCCCCTCTTGAGACAGATTATATTATCTCAAGACAGATAATGTCAACAACTTGTCTTGTGGCTCTATTTTTGTCTTGAATTGCTTTATTTGTCTAGCTAAACACTTGTTTTGTTTTTAAATTTAAAACTGTGGATAAGTAAGACAGATTTCAGTCTTAATTGATCTTAGGTTTTATACGGCTTTCGCTGCAATTCGATACTCAAATTACAGTGAATTTATAAAGGAAAATTTAAAGGCTGTAGACAAAACCTTGTCTTAGACATTTTATAACTACTTGTTTTTAAAAATGAAAAAAGCAAAAACCTTAAAACAAAAATGTACGGATTCTAGGTACACATAAGCGCACACAGACATAGCACCTAAAGCCTATTTACTGACCGCCCTCTGTTCCTTCCATTACTGTAGCTATTGCATACAGTCGGTTGGTTGCTCAAACATTTACTTCAGCATAGCTTCGTTGTTACTCGCTATACTTCGTAAAGTTTCGAGCTGAGGTCCATTCTTTTATAACTCAATGTTTTCAACTGATTTTGAAGGAAGCTTAAAAAGTCTTATAAAATAAGGCTAGACAAAACCTTGTCTTGGGACTATCAAAAAAGTCAATCTTTTAGGGCTTTTTTTAACTTGAATGGTAATCCTCCCATAAATAACCGAAGTTAAAAGTAGAGGTTAAGCAGCCCTTAGAGGTGGCTTTCCTTTGTTAGCTTGATGTGGTCTTTCATGGTTGTAATGCCACAACCAGTTTGTTGCATAATCTTGTACTTCATCCAAAGTATCAAATAAATGCTTGCTCAGCCAACTATAACGTATGGTCCGATTATAGCGTTCAATATACGCATTCTGCTGTGGCTTACCCGGTTGAATATATTCAATACGAATACCGTGCTCAGTAGCCCAGCGCACAAATTCGTGACTGATAAATTCGGGACCATTATCGCATCGGATCACTAACGGTTTTTCTCTCCACTCCAGCAATTGATTCAACGTACGAATAACCCTGATTGTGGGCAATGAGAACCCTGCTTCAATGGCTAGGCCTTCGCGGCGGTAATCATCAATCACATTCAATAATCGAAACTTGCGACCATCGGAAAGCTGATCATGCATAAAATCTAATGACCAAACCTGATTTTCTCGGATTGGTTCTTTCAATGGTTCAGGCGCATGCCGTTTTAGTCTTCTTCTCGGTTTAATACGCAGATTCAGTGCCAACTCACAGTAAATGCGGTAAACCCGCTTGTGATTCCAGCAGCAACTCTCAACATGCCGTAAATACGAGAAGCACAAACCAAAGCCCCAATCGGAATTTTCCTCAGTGAGTTCAATGAGCTGTTCAGCAATGAGTGCATTGTCATCGCTGAGTTTGGCTTGATAGCGGTAGCAGGTTTCACTAATGCCAAATGCTTTACAAGCCAAACGAATACTAATGGCATGCTGGGCAACTGCCTGTTGTGCCATCTTACGCTGGCAAGATGGCTTTACCCTTGCGCAGCAGTGCTGCTCATTGCCATCGCTTCCTGGATGATTTCGGCCTTTAATCGCTCTTCCGCATACATCTTTTTAAGTCTGGTATTTTCGGCTTCTAGCTCTTTCAGTCGAGCCATTAATGATGTATCCATACCACCATATTTGGCACGCCATTTATAAAAGGTAGCATTACTCATGCCGTGTTCACGGCAAAGGGTCGCTACAGGTGTGCCAGATTCTGCCTGTTTCAAGATGGACATGATCTGACTGTCAGTAAATTTAGATGTTTTCATGCAGAATCTCCTGCTCGTATCTTAAGAGAAAATTCTACTTTTAGATCCTATTATTTTTAGGGGGGATTACCCAGCCCATCGCTACTTTTTTGGTAGCTGATTACAATATCAATATGCTTTTGTCTTCTACAAAGCGTGGTGTAATCTGGAGCTATCCAATTTAATCCGCAAAGTTTAATCAGACTTTGCACAAAGCCAGTGACCATACGTAAAGACAGACGGAATAAGGATTTAATCATTAAGCAGCATTGGATGGCTGCGTCGGAGTAGGTTTGATTTCGCCCTTGTTTGCCTTTTGATGGCGCATACCATTGCGTAGCAGGATCAAACCAAATGGCAATATTTCCGCGACTCATGAGTGCTCGGTTATATGCGGGCCAATTGGTTGTGCGGTAGATTTTGTGTGTAGGCTTCTTCATTTGAAAATTATATCGCTGAAAAAGCCTTTACAGATAGGTTTGTGCAACAAAGCCTTACGACGATCACACTCAGCTATGCATTCACCTTGCTGATTTTATTGCTACATACAACTTCGACCGCAGACTCAAAACACTCAGGGGCCTGACTCCCTACGAATTCATCTGCAAACAGTGGATAGATGAACCTGAACTTTTTAAGATTGATCCGATCCATCAAATGCCGGGACTAAACAAAAGAAAAAAAAGGCTTTTAGTTTTTTAAATTTCCACTGTGGAAATTTAAAAATATTTTTTTAATTTTTAAAATTATGCTAATATAAATTTAATTTTTATATATTTAATCCATGACAATATACGTAATTGCCAATCAGAAAGGTGGCGTTGGAAAGACCACACTCTCAACCAATTTAGCTGTTGCTCTGAGCAAAAAAGGTCAGACTATTCTTGTAGATGGAGATGATCAACAATCCTCTATAAAATGGAGTAAACGTAGAACACAAGACTCGATTACAACCATTTCGCTCAAAGATAATTTAAAAGAAGAACTACAACAGTTAAAAAATAATAATAAATATATTGTATTGGATGTTGCAGGACGTGATTCAGCTGAGTTTCGTTCAGCATTATTAATAGCAGATGTTCTTATTATTCCAACGCAACCTAGTCAAACAGATATCGAAGTGCTGCCATTTGTGCTTAGATTGGTAAATGCTGCTAAGCAAGTAAATAAGAAATTAGAAACTTTTGTAGTCTTAAATAAAGCACCAACCAATACCAAATCTACAGAAATTGATGCTGCTTTAGAGTTGCTACAACAAGTCAAGTCTGTGAAAACACTAAATACCATTGTGCGTGATCGCAAACAATTTCGCGATGCAATGATCGAAGGAAAATCAGTATTAGAAATGGGTAGTAGTAAAGCAAAAGATGAATTAAATGAATTTTTGGTGGAGATCCTGTAATGGCGAAAAAACCACTCATTGTCGATTTTGATGATGCCTTTGAAATGGAACAAGCATTTATTAATGCAGCAGGAACAGGCAAAGTTGCATTGGTATCATCGACTGAAAATAATATTGTTGATCTACCTATAGAGCTTATTGACTTCTCAGAGCATCAACCTCGCATTATTACAGACAAAGTTTTACAAGATGTTGAAAAGCTTGCCAAAAGTATTGAAACGAATGGGCAAATTTATCCGATTGTTGTGATCAAAAAAGAAGAAACATATGAGCTTGTTGGTGGAGAAAAAAGGTTTCGAGCTGTTCGTGATGTATTAAAACATAAGACTATTCGTGCAATTATTCGAGATGATAAATCTACAGAAAAGACAGCTTTAATTTCATTGATTGACAATTTACATCGGTCAAATCTTAGTGATTTTGAATTAGTCAATGCTATACAAAAACACTGCGATGAGTTTGGTTATACTATACAAAATATAGAATTTATTACTCAAAAATATCAATTAGATCAATCTAAATACTTTAGATTAATGAGCTTTTATAAACTGCCAAACTATATAAAAGAAGATCTAAAAATCCACCCCAAAGCGATTTCAGGTGCAACCGCACAACAATTGTTAACTGAATTAAATAAACTGGTTTTAAAGTTTAACCATCAACTAGTTGAAGATACCACGTTAACCATATGGAAAAAGTACCTAAATGAATTTACAGAAACAAATCGTCCATCAAAAAAATTCATTTATCAAATAGAAAAAGCATTAACGGTACAAGAGACAGCTAAAAAACAAGATCAAAGCATCGAAAAAGCCTCTCTAGTAAACAAAATGATCTTAAAAAATAAAGATGGTCTTAAATTTGGTTCGATTAAGATCGAGAAAAGTCTCAATGGGAAAACAGTCCTAAATATTCGCACCAGTTTAAATGCTGAATTTAATCAAGAAAAGATTGAAAAGTTAGAAGAATTTCTTGCCGGTTTAGATGACCACCCATAAAAATTATAAATTTCCACTGTGGAAATTTATAATTGAGTATCCAATATTTTTTTAAATATTGGGTACTGCTATTTATCATACATATTGAATTAAAAAGTGTTAAAGGGAAAAATGCTTACCAGAACGGTAACTGATCTTCTGATGGATCTAAAATTTCATCCATATCAGAATCAACAATATTTTTATCTTCATGATCTGCCTTTTTAGGCTTAACAGATTCTGTTGAGCCTAAGTTGTAAATTTAAAAATTAGCCATTTCAACAGTATTGAGTTTATACAGCCAGTATCAGCTGAGATGGTTACGATAGAAAAAAATTGGAAATGCAAAAAAAATCACTTGAAGTCCTGACCAAGTTAAGTGCAGTTTTGATATTAGATTTACCAGATTTTATTCGACATTTTATCTTGAATCTTAAAAACAAGCTGGATGCTTATATCAAAAGAATTCTTAACAAGGGTGAAAAATCCCATAAAGGTGTTGATGAATTTGAAATTCTAAAATGGTTAATCCATAAAATTTCTTTAGATTTGGAACAGGTTCCAAAGCACAAACATAAAGAGGTACATGCTGTTCTATTTACATGTTTTTTTACTCAATTGTCCGATACCTTAGGTTTGCCATTATCACGGTATATGAAGGTGGGAAAAAATCCGCAGCGTTGTGTTCAATTGAGTGCAAGCACTTATAAAAAATACTTTGGCCTGAATAAAGACTTGAAGCTCAAGTTCGAACGAAACCTGAATATCAATTTTTACCCTGAAAAATTATGGTAGCTTTATGAGCCAAACTGATGAATTGTCAGCTGACAAGCAAATTAAACTATTGGAAGAATGGGTCAATCAACCCCTGAGTGTAAAAAAACAAATTTTGAATCAGCTCTTGGCGCAAGATCAGCAGGCACTGGAATTGTATGTTGCTGCTCACGATATCCATGTGGTGATTAAAGACAATCGGATGGTGACACAAAAGAAATTATTGGCAGGCTTAACTCAATGGGCTAAAAGTGCATCTATAGGAGAACTAAGCGACCAACAAAAAGCAGCATTCATCTATTCATATCTTTTGACTGCAGTCTTGTGCGAAATGCTGAAGGGAATCATCTTGTTAGAGCCTCAGATTACAAGGGATGAAAAGGATGAAAAAAAGGTTATTCTAAATAATTGTAAAAACAACAATAAAATCAATACAGTATCTTATAATTTAAAACTTCTTTTGCAAAAGCAGTTTTCTCACGCTGAGGAAAATAAACAACTGTATGCAAACATCACGCAAAAACTCCAGGGGATGGATGAATTTAATGCCAATGAGTTAAAAACTTTTTTAGAGAGCAAAACAATAAAAAACGATTTTGAACAGCTTAATCTCGGCCGCCATATTCAACAATTCATTATTGTTTGTAATGAACTCATCAATAGTAGGTTAAATTCATCGTCAATCAATGTTCAGACTTTAATCGACAACATTCAAAAGCGCATGACCCGCACACCTCATTCTGGCATATCTTCGTTTGATGTGGAGAATGATGATAAGGAACAGGATACAGAGGCCAATCTTGTCGATCCTGAACAGGATGAGATCGCCAAGCGGGTGAAGGGGAGTTTCTCTGATGACAAACAGAAACAGCTCGAAAAGCAAGCTAAGCGAATTCAGCGACGTGACTTAGCCTGTAAAACTAATCCGCTTTATCTGAAACCCAGTTTATTAACTGAGGTATATCAGCGATTGCACGAGTGTTATCAAGAAAATACGAAAAATGATGCATATCAATCGGCTTTAGCTGTGTGTGGTCTGATGTGTCTCTTGACCGGTCTGAGTCCAACGGTCTTTCAAAAGATCAAGTATTTGATTGGTATTGGTAGAGTTAAAAAAAAATCAGTCAAAAAAGTCATCCATTATTATTGGGTGATCGATCCTAAGTTGAATGCCAATCATTCCGGTGCCATGCAAGATAAAGCACAGCGTTATAATCGGGCCTTAACCCTAGAATGGCGCATACCAGCACCCTGGATCACCAGTTTAGAGGCTTTAGAGGAACCTGAATTTTGTGTGATTGAGTACAATAATTTTTTGCGGGAAGTCTTTAAAGAGCATCAGATTGGTGAAATCACCTGCGGGATGTTAGAGCGACAAATCTATTTCCATCTGGATATGGAGACTGGTGATAACCTAGTCGCACACTTATTGGCTAATCGAGATACTCATCATATCGTGCAATGGAACTATGAAGGGCGTCAGATCGATCAAATCGACCAGCATTTTCAAGGCTATATTAATGTTCTATTAGACCGTAGAAAAGGTGATCCATGGATTGAGAATGAACACCCTGGCCATATTTTTCATCGTGAGGAACGTATTGGTAGTCAGCGATGCTGGACTGTAGAGGCCGCGAGTGAATTTTTTAATCAGCTTTATCATTTTGTCAAAAACACATTAGCCAATACTCAAGCGAATCTGATCGAGAAGCTGAATGCTTACAGCATTTGGATGTGGCATCTTTCCTTAATCTGCCTGACGGTACGTCCAATAGTCGGCATGCCGGGGTTACTCAAACATTACGATCCTAAGGCACAACTGCTTTATGTGCATGATAAAAAAACTGATTCACGAAAAGTAGGACGTCCTGTTCCTGTTACAGGTTACTGGCAGGATCATTTCAATGCATATCGAAAATATCTGACGCAAACCATCGAGACACTCGGGATAACTAGTTTTAAAGTGAAATTGGAAAATGATGGTTTTATGCTCTATGTCATCTCACATCCTCGGATCAAGTCCCAAAAAGGTCAGGTGAATCTTGCGGAAGTCGTGGAGCATTTGGAGTTACAGCCCATGTCTGCTGATTTTGTCACGAATTACCTTAAAGAGACCGTGCAGATTTATAAAAACTGGCCAAGGCATTTCACTAAAAATCATCTCGCCTTGAGTGGTGACATTCACAATACGCTATATACCCATGATAAGCAAAGCATGGGATTCAGTCACATTTCTGGATTAAGCCCTTATTTCTACAAACACGACATTCAGCAGCAAGTTAAAAGCTTGCTCAACAAACTAGAAATCGCAAAGCTTGAAGTGCTTTAAAGGACCATCTTGTGCTTGATACATCACTCGTTACGCAATTAGAAAATGCCATTAAAAAAGAAATCGCCGACATTTTTAAGGAAATTTCTCAGCTGATCACTGCTACATACACAGATGTAAATTCTGACCTTGCTCAAATTGATTTTAAGTGGCTGGATCAGCAAATTCTGGACAAGTTTACTCTCTATAGAGCAGTTTTAGAGCAGCTCTGCCAAATATCCAAATTTAAGGACAATGCTGTAGATTACCTTCAATTCTGTTTTAAACAAGTGAAACGGATTTGTAACGAGAAAAACCAGCAGTGGCAAAAGGATTACCCTTCCTATGCCGAGAGCTATGAGATTAAGTTGCCCGATTGGATAGTCTACACACCTAAACGTCTAGACAACGTTTTTTCAGGACGAAAGTTACAGCAGGGTACTATGCTCGTCGAGGTAAAAGAAAAACTGTATGTGAATTGGGCGGATTATCTCAAACAACAAACTCAAGGTATCCTCTTAGACTCTACGGCTAAAGAGCAACAAAAATTAGTGAATACCTTGTTTGAATGTCTGTGTATTTCATTAATTTTTGATCAGGGATGCATGCAACCTGAACGACTGATAGCCATTCATGATGCGATTTTTCATATGAACCTGGATAGTGGCTTGCTTCCGATCTATTCAGATGCCGAAAAGGATCAAAAGGCTTATGTCTTTTCATACACGTTGCCCTCGACAAAGTATGGCAACATCTATCGTCAGGATGGCGAAGAAGAGGCGGAGTTATGGCAAACCCAAAACATTTATTTCAATGCCTTTGCGATGCTATGTTATCGACGGATTCAGCAACTACTCAATGGACCGCAAGGGTATGTATTACAAAGCACTTCGCCATTGCTGTACTGGGAAAAAGAACAGAGTGAAATTGAAACGGGGAATCAGCCTGAAGCCTTACTGCTAGAAAAACTTAAAATCCATTTAAACATTGTACTGAATATGGCGGAGGAGGGGGACTCTAGAAAAGCACGTGAGGATCAGCAGCCATTTACACAGCTTAATCACGTGAAGCTATTTTTAAAAGGCTTGGAAAAGACCGGTTTTGCCATTTTTAAGCATATGGATTATGTCTTGTGGCAAGAGATTCCTAATCTGGATGTGTTAAGTACCAGTGTACTGAACAATCAGATCATCACTTCGCCTTTAATCTATGAGCAGTATACACAGCTCTATGATCAACCCGATTGCTGGAAAACTATTCAAGCTAGAATCAAAAATCTTGAAAAAAAGCCTCAAGTCTTAGACTTGGAGATGCCTACAGTTACAGTCAAAACATTTCATGATCGACGAACCGGTCAACGTCATGAGCTGAAATCCTGGCTTTTATCTTTTCATCAGGATATCAAACCCAAACAGCTTGCGGATCAACTCCAAAAAAGCATCCAAAAATCTGAGGACTATAAATCTGCGTATGAGGCTGGAAATGGCGAGTACCTAGATTATGTAGTGGCTATTGCACATTTACGCGTGTGTCAGTGGTTAGAAAACGAATTTGCTTATCATGGGAAAGCAGCGATTAAAGTCTCAACAATCAAGCGTTACTATAGTAGTTTTGTGCTTGACCTACTTTGTTATGTTCTAGAACAGCAGATCAATCTAGATACAGACACTGAAGAGCAGTTTGAGGAAATGTATCGCACGATTGTTGAAGAAAAACTGCTGAATGATCAGAAAAATCATAAAACGACCGCACAAACCAACAACAATAAAAAATACAATACCTCGGGTTATGCCTTTGATCGGCTGAAAGCCTTTCACCAATACTTAGTCAAGAATCATCGTGCACCGATTGTGCAATATTTATATGAACGTCAAAGTGACGGTTTATTTTTAAAAACCAGACTCATTAGTCCGCAGATGTTTCAATTGATGATACGGATTCTTAGAGAATACCCAGAAGCTTTGGGTCTGACTGAGCAGGATGCAACCTGTCTAGAATGGGTCTATACATTGGCATTTAGACTGGGCTTGCGTATTGATGAAGCTGCCGGGATCTGTATCGATGATTTTGTATCTCCGCAGTTACGAAAACATCCTGACAATCGACAGCTCTATTATGTGTTTGAATCCGCTTTAGATCAGCAGAAAGACGATCGATCTCACCATAAAATGAGAAAAACAATGGGTGATATTGATGATCTCACCCTTAGGATTCGTCTAAATTCTGAGCGTGATCTGAAAAGTGATAATGCCACGCGTCAGTTTGATTTAGCTTATTTTTTAGCACCGGACGAGTTCACAGGATTTTGTCGCTTTTATCAAAACCAGTTACCTGGCTCTAAAGCGACTGCAGCAGTCTGCAATAGAAAAATCAAACAGCTCTTTATGCTGGGTGAACAACCTTTATCCAGTACAAATTTATCAAAAATTACCCAGTTGCTGTTTAATACTGTATTAGGGACAAACGATCATCAATATACCTTTCACGCTTTCAGGCATAGTACCGCTTCACATTTGGCTATCCTTTTAAAAGGCAGCATAGCACTGGTACGTTGTTTTACTGACTATGATTCCGAGTTTGGGCGTAAGCTTAAAAAGCACATTTTACCCAATATGAAGGATGCTTCATCGCGTAGTGCCCAAGCCTGGTCTCGACTTGCGCATCTGATGGGGCATGAAGACATTCGGATCACTGCAAGACATTATCTGCATCATCTGAATATCCTGATTGCTGACATGTTTTATCAAGCAAACCGTGAATATTCACCTCAATTGATCAAGGCATTATTAGGCGATAGTCAGTTGATGCATCGCGATTTCAAGGTTAAATTTCAGTCGAATGAAAGAGATATTTTAAAATTGATGAAGAAGATTCATTCACACACAGAAAATAATTCTCAAACTGCTGCATTAAAGAGCAAGAAAAAGCAGAAGCAGCCTCAACAACAGGACGTATTTTTATACCGTGAAACGTTTCTAGACGAATACCGGAAGTGGCGGGAAAAAAAAGAAAAAGCAACGATCGATCCTGAAGTATTGAAATTCATTCAATCGATCAGCCAGCCGTTTTCTCTCTATACAAGTCACGTCAAAAATGATGCTAATCATGAGGATCTTATCGGTTTTACTTGGAAGAAAATGGTGACATGGTCTAATCACTATGAGATTGAGCAACCTTTTAACTTAAATAAAAATGTAACCCAAAAAGATCTTAAACATTTTTTTGATTGTTTAGAAAATAAAATTTCACTTGAAAAAGATCGTCCTATTTTGAACTTTAAGGCATCATCTAAAAATGACTTGATTGACTATCAAAGATTCTTAGATTTTATCTATAAACTTTATTCAAAAGATTCAGATAATTTTGAATGGGATGAATATAATCCGAGTGAATTTAATAATGTAAAAAAGGGCGAGGTGAAAATAAAAAAATATAAAATATGGAATAAAAAAGATAATAATTTTATTCAAAAGATGCTGTTGCAAAGCGTCTTTTACAAGATGAAAGAGTGCCGAGAGTATCAAAAAAGAGTGCTCAAGGGTTCTATCTGAGGTTGAGCATATGAACGGAAATTTATCAAAAAAAATACATTGAAAACATATGGATATTGTTTTTAATTTTACAGCTTGATTTTTCTGAGTATTGGCTTTGCAGATAATCAGTTTTTTAGCGCTCAAAAATGGGGTAATTAAGGGTGAAAATCCAACCCCGGGTTTTAGGTTTTTTGAGTGTTTTTTAGCCTAAAAAACAGCATTGTTGAGACGCAAGACAATAATCACGCTACGTTAAAATTAATTGAAATATTATTGATATAAATAATACCTTTTGTTGTTAATAAAATAATAAATTAAAAGCGATTTAATATGAAATTGAGTGTTGTTTTAAATTAATTGGAGAATCAGTTTTAAATAATGTAACCCTCTATTTTGGGTTGATTTTTTGGTTTTTAACCAAATAAAAAGTACGTTTTTTCATATTATGTTGATAATTTTTAATCAATTTTATACATTGCTGAAGATAGAAACTGTATTTAAGTTGAATTAATCTGTTTTGATGAGTTAATGCTCATAAATGAAAATTCCTTATTCTAGCCTTTAGTGGCTTTGTTGCACAAAGCTATTCTTGAGGGCTTCTTTAGCAATATAATTTCCAGATGAAGAAGCCTGCACCTAAAACTTACCGTACAACCAATTGGTCCTCGTATAACCAAGCTTTAATCAAGCGAGGAAATATTTCAATCTGGTTTGATCCTAAGACCCAATGGTATGCACAACCACAAGGCAAGCACGGACGAAATCAAACTTATTCCGATACAGCGATTCAATGCTGTTTAATGATCAAA
Organism: Acinetobacter sp. SwsAc5; assembly: GCF_013391485.1. Taxonomy (NCBI): domain Bacteria; kingdom Pseudomonadati; phylum Pseudomonadota; class Gammaproteobacteria; order Moraxellales; family Moraxellaceae; genus Acinetobacter; species Acinetobacter sp. SwsAc5. Next base: position 1,430 of record NZ_JACAXD010000041.1, on the reverse strand, counting down.
TCTCTATTCCGTCTTTCTTTACGTATGGTCACTGGCTTTGCTCAAAGCCTGATTAAACTCTGTGGCTGAGCAGCCCCGAATATCAGTGATATTCGTACTCCACCCTCTGTAGACGACAAAAGCATATTGATATTGCGATAAGCTATCAGAAAAGTCGTGATGGGTTACACCTACTCGTCGACTCTACGGGTTTAAAATTTTTAGGTGAAGGTGAATGGAAGCGTAAGAAACATCAGCCTGAATACCGTCGGCAATGGCGTAAACTGCATATTGGTATAGATGCTGAAACACTGCAAATACGTGCCGTTCAGCTTACGACAAATAATGTCAGTGATTCACAAGAACTAGGTGATTTACTGGATCAAATCCCACCAAATGAGCGAATAGATTCTGTCTATACCGATGGGGCGTACGACACGAAGTGCTGCAGACAAGTGATTTCAGATCGTCAAGCACATGCAGTAATTCCACCCAGGAAGAATGCCAAGCCCTGGAAAGATTCTAAAATCAGTTCAATAGAACGAAATGAGTTACTTCAAACGGTTAAGCATTTAGGCAGAACCCTATGGAAAAAATGGTCGGGCTATCACCGTCGCAGTTTGGTGGAAACCAAGATGCATTGCATCAAATTATTAGGAGATAAGCTGACGGCAAGACATTTTCAAAGTCAGGTCAATGAAGTTCATGCGCGTGTGGCAGTTCTGAATAGATTTACGGAATTAGGTAGACCTCACACCCAAGTTGTCACTTAAATTTGAATGGATTGGGGAAAACTCAGCTTTTGAATGTTTATGCAACAAAGCCGCCTTTAGTTAAAACTGCTAATCATAAATATTCTAAAAATAGCCTAAGCTTAATAAGTGGTTCAAAAGGGGCCCAGGCCTTTGCTTTGTCAAAATCTGATTTGCCAAGCAAAGGCCTGGGAATCCGCGAATTTGATTTTTTGTTTTAATAATCCTCAATATTTTAATTTATTGAGGTCCTTTCATAGAATTAATGAGTAAAAAAAGTCTAATTTGGTTTGACCAAAGAAAAAGATACAAATATGATTATTACATTACAGCAAAATCTGTAATCGGGCGTGGAAACCCGCATCTCAACGTGCTAAAGAGTCACTTTTAGTGGCTCTTTTGTGTCTGCATGGCAATGCTTTATGGCAGGCCAAGTAGGGCAGTCTATGACTGGCCGTTTCGTTGAGCGGTATTTCCACCCCTATTTGGTTTGCCACCATCTCGTGGAAAAGATGTTGGCAAATTTCACATTGATCAACGAGATTACAATATGAAAAATATCATTTTAAAAGGGCTTTGTTGCACAAACCTATCTGTAAAGGCTTTTTCAGCGATATAATTTTCAAATGAAGAAGCCTACACACAAAATCTACCGTACAACCAATTGGCCCGCATATAACCGAGCACTCATGAGTCGCG
>NZ_JACAXD010000040.1:0-14868 GCF_013391485.1 Acinetobacter sp. SwsAc5 | reverse complement strand
CCATGTGAGAGTAAGTCATCGCCAGCTCATTATTCTAAACACCCTCAACAAATGTTGGGGGTGTTTTTTTATGTAGGAAAGAAAATATTAAAAACTATAAAAAGTGAAGGCAAAATAAAACCATCAGATGATGATGGTTTTATTACGGCTTAGATAGAAGATTGATTTAAGCGAATAATTGAGTAACGGAACACCATAGAATTGCTAAAATCGCAATCGCAACGATAGGTTCTAGTACTTTAGACCAAGTGGGTACAATTGCTTCTACAAGCTCAATATTTTGATGATCATCGTGGGTATGTTGTTGTACCATTTGATTAAACTCCTTCATTGATGCCTCTAATGATAGCTCTTCTTGAGGAATTGGTTTAGAACCTTTTAACTCTATTAGATCGTTTGTTGACCAAACCCAATCATCCGCTTGACCAGATAAATGTTCAATTTGACCTAGCAATAATTCACCTAGACCTTTATTGCCAAAATTACCGGTTTGATCCAATTGCTTGAGCTCTGTGAGTTGTAAGGCTAAGACTTCGCTAATATTCTGTTCAAGCTCAGTTTTGGAGAGAGGTGACTGATTGTGTGGAGATGTGGTGAGTCGACGTGCAATTTCCTGAATATATAATTCATCTTGATGATCAATTTCTTGATAAAGTTTTTGGTTGTCTTCTCGCCACAGACTGACCAGTTTGCCTAAGCTCAGCGCATTGATTTCTTGAATATATTGGTCGCGATCAACAGCATTATATTGTTTCAAAAGCGAGGGCTTTTGAAGTTTAATCTGCGCTGCAAAATATTGTACTAAATCAAAAGCCATTCACTACTCCATTGTTTTAATCTAATAATCTAAGGCTTGGTTTTTTCTTAGTTTGTTCGGGTTTTTCTTCAGTCTTTAATTCTAAAGCATCTTCATCATTTTGGATATGTTGATACTCGCTCGGATCAAAGAATAAGCCTTGTCCATTTTCTCGAGCGTAAATCCCCAGTACCGCATTCATTGGCACATATAAGTCGCGTGAAACACCACCAAAGCGTGCGGAGAATGTAATTGCATCATTGCTCATGTGTAAGGCGTGTACAGCATGTGGAACAATGTTTAATACGATCTGACCATCCTGCACAAATTGTTCAGGAACAAGCGTATTCGGCTGTGTAGCGTCTACCAATAAATGTGGCGTGAGTTGGTTGTCGCAAATCCAGTCATAAATTGCGCGAGCTAAATAGGGACGGGTCGGACTTAAGTTGATTTCAGATTCAGACATAATGTGCTCTTTAAGTATGAATTAAAAATTCCTGATAGCGGTTTTTTTCTTGCAAAGTCATTGCTTGAGTGAAGGCAGGGCGTGAAAAAATCCGCTGACAATACAGGAAAATTGGACGACAGTGTTGTTGAGGTAATTCTATGCCCATGGCTTTTAGCCGTATAAATAAGGATGCCAGCATGCAATCTAAAATACTGAAATTTTCTGACATGAAATAAGGATAATGCTGAAATAATGGTGTCAGTGAAATGAGTGTATCACGTAATTTTTTTTGTGCAGCGCGCTGTGTTGTGTAATCTAAGTTATCAGGATGACGTAGCATCTGATCGGCAAGTTTGAACCAGTCTTGTTCAAAGCGCCAAATATATTGTCTTTGTTCTGCACGTGGCATAGGTGCATCTGCATAGAGTTTATTTTGTCGATAACGATCATCCAGATATTCGGAAATAATCGCAGTATTAAAGAGTTTTAAATCGTTTTCTAGCAGCATTGGAAGTTGATTATACGGATTCAGGCTTGCAAGATCTTCATCTTCATAATCGACCAAAATCAGTTGATATTTGATTTGTTTTTCGGCCAGAACGTAACGAATCCAATGTGAGCGAAAGTCGTCCGCATGACTGTAGAGGGTAATGCCTTGTAAGGGTGCGTTCTCGACTGACATAATCCGAAATAAAACCAAATGAATAGAATAGGATACTAAACTTAGCCACTAAAATCACCCAGCAAAGCTGATAAAAGTGTATGAGATATTTGTTGATTGGTTTTCAATTTTTGGACTGTATTGAATTTTGATTTTTGGTATATGTGAATCCGAATTGTTTATCTGACTTAAAATGCTCAGCTCGTTGATTTGCATAAAAAAAAGCCTTGGAAAATCCAAGGCTTTTTTTGTGTCCGATTCGGTAAACGAATTAACGTTTAGAGAATTGTGGACGTTTACGAGCTTTACGTAAACCAAGTTTCTTACGTTCAACTTCACGAGCATCACGAGTAACGAAACCAGCTTGACGAAGAGCAGGTTTTAAAGTGTCGTCAGATGCGATCAATGCACGAGTAATACCGTGACGGATTGCACCAGCTTGACCACCAATACCACCACCAGCAACAGTGATGTAAAGGTCATATTTTTCAGTAGCTTCAAGAAGCTCTAATGGTTGACGTACGATCATACGAGCAGTTTCACGACCGAAATATTGCTCAAGAGTACGGTTGTTAATTACGAGTTTACCTGTACCAGCTGATAAGAAAACACGTGCAGTTGCGGTCTTACGGCGACCTGTACCATAGTTAGTAGCCATGTGCTGTATCCCTTAGATGTCCAAAACTTGTGGCTGTTGAGCTGTGTGAGGATGCTCAGCACCAGCGTACACTTTCATTTTCTTGATCATAGCATAACCAAGAGGACCTTTTGGCAACATGCCTTTTACAGCGCGTTGGAAGATTTCTTCTGGTTTGTGAGCAACTAATTTCTCGAAATTAGTTTCACGGATACCACCAGGGAAACCAGTGTGGCGATAGTATTTCTTGTCAAGTGATTTGTTACCAGTCACTTGAACTTGCTCAGCATTGATGACAACGATGTAGTCGCCAGTGTCAACGTGAGGAGTATAAGAAGTTTTGTGCTTACCGCGTAAACGACGAGCGATTTCTGTCGCAAGGCGACCTAGAGTTTTGCCAGAAGCATCAACAACGTACCAGTCGTGTTGAACTTCAGCTGGCTTAGCGCTGAGAGTTTTCATTAAACCACTACCTATTATAGTTGGTTTGGACTATGGAAGCTGTCCAAACAAAAAGGAGTCCGAATTCTACCTGAGAATGGGTAGAACTACAATGGAAAAGTCACATTTTAAGCGCTATATTTTATCAAGTTTGGTTATAAAAGCAAAATCACCTCTAGCGACCATTTCACGACAGTAAAAATCAGGTATTGATCTTCTTTATCTAGTGCTGTTTTAGCTTTTTCTGTATGGTCGCAGCTAATAATAATGATGAGGACGGATCACTATGTCTGATGATTTAGAACGCGTCGCTACAACGACAAAAGCATTAACGACAGAAGCATTAAAGCCGCAACCAAATAAACTGCTAAAATTTATAGCAGGTTTTTTCATCACATTGATTGGTCTGTATGAACTGGCATTTTTGTTGGTAGGTGCAGCTTATGGTACTGATGTATTTGATTTTATCTTAATCTATTCTGTATTTATGCACATGACCTTGCTCCCTTTTATGCTATATGGCATTGGAGGCTTCATCATCTTGAGTCTATCTGATCAAAACTATCGAGCAGTTATTCAGCAAGCGCCCAAAATACTATTTATAGGTTTGTTGTTATGCGCGGTCGTGATTGGCATTTCAGAGTGGGCGCATCAGATGGGCATCTTAGATAGCCGATTTAGATTAGATTGGAGATAAAACAATTTTGCTCAGGATGGCGCTATAATTCAGCTACACCTAGCTATAGTGGATGAAGCTGCATGCGCCCTTTATATGTCACCAGTGGTGAACCTGCAGGTATTGGACCTGATATTTGTTTAAGTCTGGCAAATCGACAAGATGAGCGTCCAATTGTTGTATTGGCAGATCATCAATTATTACAACAACGCACCGAAATTCTAAAGCAACAAGTCGAATTGATTGAATATTCAGGTCAGCAACAGCCTGCAGCGCTTGGGCAGTTATATGTTGAGCATGTGCCTTTGGCTGTAGATGTTGAGTTGGGGCATTTAAATGCACAAAATGCAGCTTACGTTTTGGAGCAATTACGTCGCTCAGCTTCTTATGCAATGACAGGTAAGAGTGTGGGCGTGGCGACAGCACCCGTGCAAAAATCTATTATTAATGAAGCTGGTATTTCTTTTAGTGGGCACACTGAATATTATCAGGAGTTTGCAGGTGTTGCGCGTGTGGTGATGATGTTAGCCACCAAAACCTTACGCGTTGCCTTGGCGACCACGCATTTACCTTTACGTGCCGTGGCAGATGCCATTACCAAAACACGTTTAGAACAAGTAATTGATATTTTGCTGCACGATCTAAAAAGCAAGTTTAAAATTGAACATCCTAAAGTATTGGTCTGTGGTTTGAACCCACATGCGGGCGAAGATGGTTATTTAGGCATGGAAGAAATTGAGGTGATTAATCCTGTGCTGCAAAATTACCGTAATCGCGGTGAAAATCTCAGTTTAAGTTTACCTGCAGATACTTTATTTACCCCAGAAAATTTAAAAGATGCCGATGCAGTTTTAGCGATGTATCACGATCAGGGTTTACCTGTGTTAAAATCTCAGGGCTTTGGTGAAGCAATCAATATTACTTTAGGCTTACCGTTTATTCGCACTTCAGTCGATCACGGCACAGCGCTCTCCCTCGCAGGTACGGGACTTGCGAAAAGTTCTAGCTTGCATGTTGCTGTCGATTTAGCGCTGGATTTAGCACGTTCATAATTTCAGCTTGGAAATCTTTATGTATCAAATTAATGCCCTAAACCCAAAAGATGAAGGGCATCAGGCTCGTAAACGCTTTGGTCAAAACTTTTTGCATGATCAACGCGTGATTGCCAAAATTGTCCGCTCAGTGAACCCACGTCCAGGCGATAATATTGTCGAGATTGGACCGGGTTTAGCGGCATTGACCTCACCTTTAATTGGTGAGTGTGATGCTTTGACTGTAGTGGAATTAGACCGTGATTTGGCCGCAGGCTTACCGGGACGTGTGCCACATCCTGAGCGTTTAACTATTGTAGAAAGTGACGCGCTGAAATATGACTTTACCGAGTTATTTCAGGAAGGGCGCCCGCTACGTGTGGTTGGAAACTTGCCGTATAACATTTCGACGCCGCTTTTGTTTCATCTCTTAGAGTTTGGTGACAAAGTTAAAGACATGCACTTTATGCTGCAAAAAGAAGTGGTAGATCGTATCACGGCTGAACCGAATACCAAAGAATATGGGCGTTTATCGGTGATGATGCAGTATTACTGTAAGCCAACGTTCTTGTTTGAAGTACCGCCTGGCGCATTTAATCCACCGCCTAAAGTGACTTCTGCAGTATTCCGTTTAGAGCCTTATGTGACTAAACCGATTATTGCCAAAGATGAAAAAGCATTGGCACGTTTGGTGGCGCATGTATTTACCCAACGTCGTAAAACATTGCGCAATAGCTTAAAAGGCATGTTGGCTGAAGATGCGTTTGAACGTGCAGGGGTAGACCCAATGGCACGTCCTGAAACTTTAAGTTTGAGTGCATTTGTCGCATTGGCAGATCAGATGGTGAATTAATGGCAGCAATTCGATACAACTATGTCATTGGTGATGTGCAGGGCTGCTTTGAAGCCTTAAAACTGTTATTAAAAGAAATACAGTTCGATCCCGATCAAGATTTTATTTGGTTTGCAGGCGATTTAGTCGCGCGGGGTGAAAACTCGGTAGGTGCTTTGCGTTTTATTAAAAAACTGGTAGATCGTGGCGTTGCAGCAACGGTGTTAGGCAATCACGATTTAACCTTGTTGGCAGGCGCACGTGGCTTAAAGAAAATCAAAGCACAAGACAACACTCGTGATGTGATTGATGCAATTGACAGTGATGATTTGATTGATTGGTTGCGTAAACAACCATTGTGTCTTTTTCCTAATGAAAACACCATTTTAACTCATGCAGGTATTCCACATATTTGGAATGCGGAACAAACCGCAGCTTTGGCAAAAGAAGTTGAGGCGGTGATTGGGCATGAGGACTTTGAGGTAGTGGATGCATTCTTAAAGGAAATGTATGGGGCAGAACCTGCAGTTTGGTCGGATGATTTAGAGGGGTATGCGCGTTTACGTTGTATTACCAACTATTTGACCCGTATGCGTTTAGCCAATGCACAGGGTGGTTTGGAATTCAGCTTTAAAGATGCCTTAGATGATCCGATGCCAGAAGGTTTTAAACCGTGGTTTGAATATCCATCTTTAGCTGCGCAAACACATCAAATCGTATTTGGTCATTGGGCAGCATTGCAGGGACAAACGGTAGCCGACAATATTCAAAATGTGGATGGCGGTTGTGTGTGGGGCAATCAGCTTGTGGCTTATCGTTTGGAAGATCAGCAATTGTTTGCAGTGGATAATCCGCTGGCAGAATGGTAATAACATTCATCTTTAAAATTTAAAAATGTGATGATGAAATGAAAATAGCCACCTATTGAGGTGGCTATTTTTTATCTTGAATTTTATTGAATTCGAATCCAAGTTTGACTGCGACCTAGTGTAGATACACCCATATAAGCACGTAAAGTTAAACGTTTACCTGTTGAGTTGAGGCGAATTTTTGCATCGTAAATACGACCTGCCAATGGATCAATTACGCGTCCTTTTTCGTAATTGTTGCTGTTTTTGACTTGTTGTAAGCCTTTTAAAATATCCATCCCTAAAATAGGTTGGTCGGTATAAGGCGCAGGGCATTTATTACAAAGTTCACGTGGGGTATAACCCGGACGCGGGGTTACTTTCACAATTTTACCCGTATAGGTTTGATTGGCTTCTTTACGAATTTCGATGACAGCTTTGGGTGAGCCTGTTTTATCATCAATTTGTTGCCAAGTTCCTGCTAAATCTTGTGCCATCGCCAAAGTGCTTAGACTGCCGAAGATGACGGCTATTCCTAAAGCCAATTTCTGAATCATTTTATTTCCCTTACTCGGTCTTTGCGGCTAGTCTAATCTGTGAATTAACGGACACAAAGTCCCGAGTATCCAGAAAAAATGACCGATGAGACACAATTACTCGCTTATTGTTGGCGAATCCACGTTTGTGTCCGACCAATGGCTGAAATTCCGACGTAACCACGTAAAGTGAGACGTTTATTATTAGATGCTAAACGACCTTTCAGGCTATACATTTTGCCTGTAAGTGGATCTAAAATACGCCCATCGGCATAGTTGTTATTTTCCACATGCTTTAAGCCACTAATAATTTCCAAACCGACCAAAGGTTTGTTGGTATAAGGTGCAGGGCAATTCACACACATAGTTTTTGGGGTATAGCCCGATCTTGGTGTGACTTTGATAATTTTACCAGTAAAGCTGCCATTTTCAGCTTGGGTAATTTCAATCAGGGCTTTGGGTGAACCTGTTTTGTCATCAATACTTTGCCAGATACCTGTTAGGTCTGCAGCAAATGCTGAACCACTGAAGATTAAGCTTGCAAATACACCCATCAATACATTTTTCTTCATATCAGTTCCTTTGATTGTCGAAATTTATTACAGAGGTTAATTCAAGATATAAAGCGAGTTGTGGTAAGAGTCAAGAGATTTGAGGAAATTTTTAATCTTAAACTTGCAGGGAAAATGCTGGAAAAGATGTGAAAAATGCCACGAACGTGTGGCATTTTAAGTGAAAAGTGAATTAATTAAGTTGATGGAATAACTTATAAATTAATCACTTTTAATCCAAGTTTGGCTGCGACCTAAAGCCGATACACCGACATAACCGCGCATGGTCAAACGCTTACCATTATTGCTCAATTTGGCTTTGGTGCTGTAAATATTGCCGCTTAAAGGGTCAATAATTTTCCCGCCTGTGAAATTGGAATTACCTGTATATTTTAAGCCAGTGAGTACATCCATACCTAAAATCGGTTGGTTGGTATAAGGCGCAGGGCAGTTGACACAGGTTTCTCTTGGTGTGTAACCTGGGCGTGGCGTCACTTTAACGATTTTAGCGGTATAGCTACCATTGCTTTCCTGACGAATTTCTAAAATGGCTTTAGATGAACCCGTTTTATCGTCAATGTTTTTCCAAGTTCCTGTAATATCTTGAGCCAGCGCAAAACTACCTAAGGCTGAGCAGATTAAGGCAACGGTGAGTTTCATCTTGACCATGTTCAATGTTCCTTCATTTCGCAAACTGGATATTTCATAATAAAAAGAAAGTGAAATGGTCACAATCTTTAAAAGTGATTGCTCAGTCACATTCTTTGTAAATACAGTATAAATGTTGGCAGCCAAACTGCGGTAAAGACTGCATTGACTGCCATGCCAAAGGCAGCATAACGTCCTGCAACACTGCCACGTTGCCATGCTTGAGCAGTACCAATGGCATGTGCAGCTAAGCCAAGTGCCAAACCTGAAGCACGTTCATCATTGATATGCCTTAAAATAAGTGGTGAAAAAGCAGCACCCACGACACCTGATAAAATCACAATTAATACTGCCAATTGAATCGGTGCTTCTAATAAGGTTGCGATATTAATCGCAATCGGCGTGGTCACTGCACGGGTGGCAAATGCCATAATATCGGCACTGGACATATGTAGCGCATAAGCAAGCCCCATCGGCAGCGCCACAGCACTAAGACTGGCAAAGAACAAAATACCTAAAATCGCTTTGAGGGGTAAATCGTCATAACGCATGGCTGCTAGAGGAATGGCGAGTGCAACTGTCACATAGCCCAATAATTGATTAAACAAAGGGTTGGTTTGTGCGACGTAAGTTTCGTATGGAATCCCGAAAAAATACAACAGTAGCAACACAAAACACATGCCAAAGACAATCACAGGGATTTGCGGGACTTTTTGGTTGCAAGGTTTTGCCAGTAAATATGCAACGAGAGTGATTAAAAAACCATATAGAATTGACAGCATTTTAATCTCCTAAAGCCAGCGTTTTGCCATTTTGGCATACAGCCAAAGCGGGATCAGCGTACTGATAAACAACACAATTAAGAAGATTGGAATTTGTTTGCCCATGTGCGTGAGCATAATTAATGAACCCGCGCTGATGGGTAAAAAGGCAAAGGCACTTTCTTTCATGATTTTGTTGTTGGTATCGACCAGACGAGCAGGAATTTTACTGAGTTTGCGCCATGTAAATAATACCGCCAGCAGGCTGAGCAAACCGACTAAATTGCCTAATTCTGGGTGATTAAATTGGGTCATGATCCATACAGAGGCTTCACGAAACACAATAATCAAAAGGAGTGTGCCGATCCATGCTGGCCAATCGATATGTTTTATCCTGCTCATTTTTGATCTTTCATTAAAATTTTACTTATCACGTTTTAACCGATCTGATCGTCAATTTCAAATGCTTCAAGCGGACGTTTAAATTGTTCTGCCTGTGCACCTAAAATTTCGTCTATCGGTAAATGTGCCTGTTTAATCAGTTGTTCCAGTTTATGTGGTGCCATGCTGACTTGTAGATGTAATTGACCTTCATCATCGTACTGTTCTGCCTGAATGACATTGAGCGCATACAGTTGATTGCGCAGTTTGCCATAAGCAGGTTGTAATTTAAGATCAAACTTTTGAATTTGCCCCATCAAACATTCATGTACGGCTTGTTTTAACAAGTCTAAACCTTGCCCTGAATATGTCGATACATAGACACGGTCAGGTTGATGCGGTTTTTCATAGATAATTTTGGCTGTTTCGCCTGAGACATCAATTTTATTGTAAACCCGCAAAATAGGTACATCTGCGCCAATTTCTTTTAGCACACCTTCGACTGCTTCAATTTGTTCCAACACATCGGGGCTGCTTGAATCAATCACATGCAGCAATAAACTGGCTTCTAAGGTTTCTTCCAATGTGGCTTTAAAAGATTCCACCAGTGAGTGAGAAAGGTTGCGTACAAAACCCACGGTATCTGCGAGGACTAAGCGACCAATACCATCCCATTCTAGGCGGCGTAGGGTGGGGTCAAGGGTTGCAAACAGTTGGTCTGCCGCATAGACATCACTTTGCGCCAAAATATTAAATAGAGTAGATTTTCCTGCATTGGTATAGCCTACCAGCGACACGGTAGGAATAGCGGCTTTTTGTCGTGCTACTCTGCCTTGTGCACGGGTTTGACGGACTTTATTGAGTTTGGTTTTTAGTTGTCCCATGCGAATACGCAATAAGCGTCGGTCAGTTTCAAGCAAGGTTTCCCCAGGACCACGTAAGCCGATACCACCTTTTTGACTGTCTAAGTTGCTGCGACTACGCACCAAACGTGAAGATAAATGTTGTAATTGTGCCAATTCGACCTGTAATTTACCTTCGTAAGTGCGGGCGCGTTGAGCAAAAATATCTAAAATGAGTTCGGTACGGTCAACCACACGGCATTGCATCACTTTTTCTAAATTACGTGCCTGTGCAGGACTGAGTGCATGATCAAAAATGACCAAATTGGCGTCGTGTTCTTTGACCAATGCGGCAATTTCTTCGGCTTTGCCTGAGCCAATAAAGAGTTTGGCATCGGGTTTACTACGTTGAGTGTGGACGTGTTGTAAAACTTCTGCACCCGCAGATTCAGCCAAGAGCTGAAATTCTTCGGCATCTAGGTCTTCTAAAATTTGGACAGCGACACTGACCAGTACAACACGCTCGCCATCTTGATGTGGCACAAAATTTTCCACTCAGCGCAATCTCCATGCTAAAGCTATATTCTAGTAGAAAAAATGTTTGTGCAGGGAAATAGATGATTGGATTTTTCCTGCGCCCTGATTTGATGCTATATCAACGTATGTAAACTCAATTATAAGGATGACCCCAATATAGAATTTATCTATTTAGATTTTGCCAAAAGTCGCATGTTTGCATGCAGGTTTCGGTTTTTATTATCAATGCAAGTTCAGATTGAACAGTATAGAATGAGCAAAATATAGACCTTTATACGTTGTTTTGCGTTTAACAATTAGTGATGACCCTATGAACCCAGCTGTTGAAACTCACACATCTCCAATTCATGGTTTTGCAAAGCTTGCTTTGTATAGCAAAAAAGTTCTGGCAACGGCTGGCGCGATTGGTGAAGGGTTCTATTTGGTCTATCGTCATCAATTGTATAAAGACACCAACAATCCGAACAATACGCGCTATGTGCAATATTTTTGCCGTCAATTGTGCAAAGTTTTTAATATTGAAGTGCAAATTCATGGTGAAATTCCGCATGACCCTGCGCTATGGGTCAGTAATCATATTTCGTGGTTAGATGTAGCGGTATTGGGTTCTAGTGCGCGGGTATTTTTTCTGGCCAAAGCTGAAATTGAAAAATGGCCGTTATTGGGTAAGTTAGCCAAAGGTGGGGGGACGCTATTTATTAAGCGTGGCTCTGGCGATTCAGTCAAAATTCGTGAACAAATCACGCAATTTTTAAAACAAGATATTCCTGTATTATTTTTTCCTGAAGCGACCACGTCAGATGGAAGCAAAATTAAAAAAGTGCATGGTCGTATTTTAGGGGCAGCAATTGAAGCCAAACGACCTGTGCAAATTTGTCTGATTTGTTATGTGAATCAGCAAGGTGAGTTAGATACTGTTGCGCCGTTTATTAATGACATGACCTTTGTTGATCATGTGAAAGATGTTTTGGAAATGCCGAAAGTGACAGCGCATTTAATGGCGTTACCTGCAATTGTGGTAGAAGGGCACGATATTGAATCTTTAACTGCTGTGGTACAGGAACGCATGACAGAAGGTTTGGCTGAGTTGCATCGTCAGGTATTAAAACCACAAGTGCTGACATCATAAAACATGCTTAGGCGCATCTTCATGTTAAAGATAGCCTAAGCACATCACATTTTTTTAAGAATAATGGTCATCATCCAACAGCTTCAATATTATGTTGCTACATAAAGCCTTCAATTGGCAGCCATGAGGTAATTTTCATTGCCGCACGTTGATACCATTTCATCCCTGGTTCTTTTTTCAGAATTTGAGTTTCGCCTTGTGGATTTTTCATCTGCCATTGAATGTTTTGCTGTGCATCCAAAACCAGTTTATAAGCATATTTGGACAAATTGACATCCATGGTGTGGTGAACTGCGCGAGCCAATGGCGGACTGTTTAAAATCACCCCAATTTCAGTATTTAAATATGCCGAGCGTGGGTCAAAATTAAACGAACCAATAAATACCTGTTTTTCATCCAATGCCATGAGTTTGGCATGTAAACTAGAACGGCTTAAACCTTTCATACTGACTTTGGCTTTTTTGGAAATTTCGTGCGTATGTGTGTTTAGGTTTTCCATTTCAGGTCGCGCCAAAAACTCATACAGCTGCACGTTATTTGCCAATAAATCTTCTCGATATTTGGCGTAAAAAGCATGCACCACAGGAACATCGTTGGCTTTAAAGGAGTTGGTCAGTACGCGTACCTGAACGCCATCATCCGCCAAGTCTTTTAGTTTTTCTGCCCCCGATTGTTCAGGGACAAAATACGCAGAAATAATATCGACACTACTGCTTGGCTTCTCTAAATGCGTCAGCAATTGAAAGTTGAGATGTTCTTCTTTTGAGGCGCGGTCTTTAATTTTACTCGGCGCATCTTTGACCACTTCAGCACTGACCCAATCGAACTTAATACTATGCGTCATCCACTGTTCAATCGCTTTAGAACGAGTCACCAAATCTAAATAATTTTGTACGGTGGCTTCTTGATCGTGCTGTTCTAATTGCTGTTTTAAGCTTTCATAACGCAAGGTGTAATGTTGTGGATTGACCAATTGCTTGACTGAATAAGCATAGTCATCATTCCAGTATTCATCAAAAGAGTGAATAATCTCATCCGAAGCCGAGCCGACTAACATCACATCGACATCAGAAAATTGATAATTGTCGCTGACGTTATAGTATTGATTGCTCATATTGCGCCCACCAATCAGAGAAATTTGGTTATCGGCAATAAAGCTTTTGTTGTGCATACGACGGTTAATACGCTTCAAATCCAAAATCATGTCCATGGCACGATAATGTCGAAAGCGATATGGATTATACAGTTTGATGTCGATGTTGACGTGTTGATCGAGCGCGAGATAAATGCCTTCCATTTTTTTGGCATTGTTATCATCGACCAATAAGCGGACTTTCACCCCACGATCTGCCGCACGAATAATGGCGTGTAGTGCAAGCGCGCCAATTTTATCGTTATCCCAAATATAATATTGTAAATCTAAAGATTTTTCTGCTTTATTAATCAGATAGATACGTGCTGCTAGGGCTTCGAGCGGATCATATAGGACATGATAACCCGTAAGCTGCGGATATTTTTCGCGTAGCGGCAGTACAATTTTGGCCAAACTGGTTTGATCGGTTGGGGTTTCAAACGCCATCTGGATCGGATGTTCAATCTGTTTGGGCAGCGTGCTACAGCCTGAGAGTGTCAAAACGAAGGCGCAACTCAGCCACAAGACGTTGTGCCGAATATTTTGAAATGGAGCGGATGAGCTGCGGTTTGCCAAATTAAATTCCTTTTTAGCACGAGGAGCAAATAAGTTAAAAATAGGGTTTGAGTATAATTGTCAGCTATGAAAAGATAAATATGACAATACAGATATATGACGTGTGTGGGTTAAATGCGACATCTGGGTTTAGCGCAGCATTGAATAGCAGAAGTATGAAGTAATAGAGAATAAATATGTGGGATAACGATTCAGTCGTGTTGTATTTCTATATGGCTATGGCAATTTTGGCGCTGTGGGCAGTTTCGCAAGCATGGCGCAGTCAGGCCAATACAGAAACCATTCACCCGTTTAAGGCCTTTGTGCATTTGTTGGCATTTTATTTGTCTTACCTGTTGCCGCCTTTGGTTTTTTTTAGTGTCTATGCGGGTATTCAGGGCTATTACTCCATCCACGAAGCGATTTTTGTATTTTTAGTCAGTGCTGTGTTGAGCTATGCGCGTTTTATTGAACCGCATTTGATTCAAGTCAAAACTACCAAATATCAAATTCATGCAGATCGCCGTTTATTAAAGCCTGTCAAAATTGCTTTAATTGCAGATTTACATATTGGCTTGTTTTCTGGGCATGAGCGTCAATTGAAGCAAATTGTGAAAAAACTCAATTTGCAAAACCCCGATATTGTCGTTGTAGCAGGCGACTGGACTTATGAGCCTGAAAATAAATTGGTCGAAGAATTGGCGGTATTAAAAGAAATTTGTGCGCCTGTATATTCGGTAAATGGTAATCATGATGAGCAGTATCCTGGCCCGCCCATTCAAGAGCTGTTAAAAACGGCTTTAGAACAAAATAACGTGATTGATATTGAAGGTAGAATTGTCGAGTTTGATGAGTTTCGTTTGCTCGGTATTGGCGATTTATGGGCAGGTAAAACCGACATGCGCTATATGCCCGATTTACCTCAGGATAAGCCGTGGGTGTTGTTATCACATAACCCTGATACAGTGGATATGGTACCAAAACTGCCGACACGTCCGTTGATGTTGGCAGGGCATACCCATGGTGGGCAGGTTGAACTGCCGTGGCTGACCGATTATGTGATGAAAAAAGTATCCATTTTAGGGCATAAAAAAGGTTTATATCGCCATGATCATGCCGATGTATTTGTGACTGTAGGGACAGGAATGGTCGGTGTTCCTTTTCGTTTTGGTGTGCCGCCCACGATTGATATTATTGAATTATTGTAAGCACCGTCACCATCGCCTACATGAAAAAAACCAGCCGAGGCTGGTTTTTTGATGCAATTTTTGCGCTTAAATTTGATTGTTTACATCATCATGCGTAAGCGTCCGCTGAACCCCATGCCTATTTTTTAATTCGGTTCCGGTTTCCAGCGGTGTGGTAGCAATTCTTCAATCTGAGTCACTTTATGTGTCGGCAACCTTTTCAGCACATCACTTAAATA